>JAOPVG010000059.1 GCA_025966255.1 Jatrophihabitans sp. | reverse complement strand
CCCTTCAACTACCTGTGCGACGAGTAGGCCGTCTGGCAACCGGATCTCGACGATCTGCGCAGCAAGATCAGCGACCGCACCAAGGCCATCGTCGTCATCAAAACGAACAATCCCACCGGCGCGGTCTATAGCGAGGCGGTGCTGCTGGAGATCGCGAACATGGCGCGCGAGCACGGTCTCGTCATCATGGCCGACGAGATCTACGACAAGATCCTCTACGACGACGCCATCCACGTGCCGTTCGCGCGGCTCGCACCGGATGTGTTCACCCTGACGTTCAACGGCCTGTCCAAGGCGTACCGGGTCGCCGGGTTCCGCTCCGGCTTTATGATGGTGAGTGGGCCGAAGCGGCACGCGACAAGCTACATCGAGGGCGTCACGATCCTGGCGAACATGAGGCTGTGCGCGAACGTGCCGGCTCAGCACGCCGTGCAGGTTGCCCTCGGTGGCCGGCAGAGCATCCGCGATTTGATCCTGCCCGGCGGCCGACTGCGTGAGCAGCGCAACGCGGCGGTTGATGCGCTGCGCGCGATCCCGGGCGTGACCTGCACCGTCCCGCAGGGTGCGCTGTATGTCTTCCCGCGGCTCGATCCGGACCTCTATCCGATCCAGGACGACCAGAAGTTCGTCCTCGAACTGCTGCGCGCCCAACACGTGCTCGTCGTCCAGGGGACCGGGTTCAACTGGCCGCACCCTGATCATCTGCGCATCGTGACGCTTCCGCGCGTCGACGAACTCACGGATGCGATCGGTCGGCTGGGCGAGTTCCTGGGGGACTATTCCGGAGAGCATTAACAGGTTTGGATTGGACGCCGAAGGAAGGCGTCAGACAGGAGTTAACGTGTCGCGCCGGCTGGTCAACGTAACCCTCGACAACCTGTCAGATCTGCCTACCAAGTGCCGCACCTGCGTCTATTGGGAGCTCGATCCCGTCTCCGGGGAACGCGCTCAGGACAGCGGCGACGCGAGCCTGGAGAAGGAAGCCTGGGTGTCCGACACGCTGCTCGAATGGGGCAGCTGCGGACAGCTGGCCTACGTCGACAGCATGCCGGCCGGCTACGTCCTGTACGCGCCGCCGGCCTACGTACCGCGCGCGGTCGCGTTCCCCACCTCGCCGGTCAGCCCGGACGCCGTGCTGTTGATGACGGCCCGCATCGTTCCCGAGTTCGCCGGCGGCGGCCTGGGCCGGATGCTCGTCCAGGGCGTGGCCCGCGACGTGGTCCGGCGCGGCATCCGCGCGATCGAAGCGTTCGGCCTGGCCGGCGGACGCGCCCCGCGTCCACGCCGCAACGGCGAGGAGCACCCCGACCAACGCTGTCTGCTGCCGGCTGACTATCTGCTCGCGGTCGGCTTCAAGACTGTGCGGCCGCATCCGCGAACGCCCCGGCTGCGCCTGGACGTAAAGACGACGATCACCTGGAAGGAAGACGTCGAGTACGCGCTCGAACGACTGCTCGGCTCGATGCAGGCGCCGGTGCTCTCGCGCTGATCGGACCGCTGAGCCGATCGCTCAGTGAGCGCGGGCGGGGATGCGCATGACGCCGGTGGGCGGGTCGTCGGCGATCGGGAGATACAGCCGCTGGACGGCGACGAGCAGGCCTTCGGCCATCGTGTCCCGGAAGCGCGGGTCGCAGAGCTTGGACCGGTCGCTCTCGGCGGTGAGGTAGCCGAGCTCGACCCGCACGGCGGGCATCCGGGTCAGCCGCAGCAGCGCCCAGCTCTTTCCGTGAATGTGGTTGTCGAGCATGCCCGTGCGGGCCACCAGTTCGCGTTGCGCGAGATCGGCGAGCCGCTCACCGATCGTGGAGCTGGACTCGCCGGCGCCGTAGTAGTACGCGGCGATGCCGTTGGCGAGCGGGGACACGAAACCGTCGATGTGCAAGGACAGGACGAGGTCGGCGCCGACATCATTGGCCAGCTGCGCGCGCTGCTCGTCAGTGGCGCCGTTGTTCGGTCCGCGGGTGGGCCAGGTCTGCACCCCGAGCGCCGTGAGCCGGCCCTCGAGGCGCGACGCCAGGTCCCAGACGAGTTCGGCCTCGGTGACACCGTCGGCCACGACGCCGGGATCGTTGCCGCCGTGGCCGGCGTCGAGCACGATCCGCTTGCCGAGCAGGCTCGGGCCGGAGTCGGCCACGGCGACCATGTCGCGGAGGAGCTGCGGTCGCCCGCCGACCACGCGACGCCCGAGTTGCCGCAGAGCGCGCATCGTGCCGGGTCCGCAGATGCCGTCTGGGAGGAGGCCGTAGTCGCGCTGGAAGCCGCGCAGGGCTTCGGCCGTGGACAGCTCGAACACGCCGTCGGCGCGGACGAGGTGATAGCCGAGTTCGATGAGCTGGGTCTGCAACTCGGCGACGTCGTCGCCGGTCAGCAGCTGCCCGGATTCATGGGCCAGTACGCGGTCGCCGAGCTTCCAGTGCGCGCCGGTGAGCGTCGCGTAGGTCTCGCCACCCACCGCGCCGTCGACCGAAATGCCGCGGCGCTGCTGGAAGTGACGGACGGCGAGCTCGGTGGGCTCATCGAACACATGACGCGTGTGCGGGTCAGTGTTGTCGAGGAGCCCGATCGAGGCGAGCATGGCGCGAACCTCGGCGACAGCGCTGCCAGTGGCGCCGCGTCGGAGTGCCTGCATCAGTGGAGAGCCTCGCGAAATCGGTCGTCGGTTGGGGCCGGACTATCGCCATTCTGCCCCAGGCTGACGCAGCTGCCGAACAGTCCCAGGATAACGGCGTGCCGTCGCCCCTACCGGGCCAGACAACGACAGAAGCGGTCGCCCGGATCGGGCGACCGCTTCTATTGGCGGTACAAGATCAGCTGACGAAGTCAGTCAGCTCGCGCAGAATCGCGGCCTTGGGCCGCGCGCCGACGATCGTCTTGACGAGCTGTCCGCCGTTGAACACGGCCATGGTCGGGATCGACATGACCTGGTAGTTGCGGGCAGTCTCGGGGTTCTCGTCGATGTTCAGCTTGACGATGGTGAGCTTGTCGGCCTGCTCGCCGGCGATCTCCTCGAGAACCGGGGCGACCTGGCGGCACGGGCCGCACCACTCGGCCCAGAAGTCGACGAGGACCGGACCCTCCGCGCCGAGAACGTCGGCGGCGAAGCTGCTATCGGTGACGGCCTTGGTGTTGGCGCCCATGAAATTCTCCTGGTTGTAGGGAGCTGTCTATCGATGCTGGAACACTAATGCGGTCGGTCTGATTCCCGGCCTCAGCCGCGCTCACCGGCGGAGACGGCCGCCGGCCGGTCGCTGAGAGCCGCGAGGTAGCGCTCGGCGTCGAGGGCGGCTTGGCAGCCGGTGCCTGCCGCCGTGACGGCCTGTCGATAGGTGTGGTCGACGACATCTCCGGCCGCGAAGACGCCCTCGATGTTCGTGCTGGTGCCGTCGCGGGTGAGGATGTAACCCTCGTCGTCGAGGTCGATCTGCCCGGCGACGAGGTCGCTGCGCGGCTCGTGGCCGATGGCGATGAACAGACCCCCGGCCGGCAGGTCGCGCTCGGAACCTGTCACGGTGTCCCGCAGCCGCACACCTGTCACCGAGTTGTCACCGTGGATGTCTGAGACCTCGCTGTTCCACTCCCAGTTGATTTTTGGGTTCGCCTCGGCGCGGTCCACCATGATGCGGCTGGCCCGCAGCGCATCGCGGCGGTGCACGATGGTGACGGATTTCGCGAAGCGAGTCAGGAACGTCGCTTCCTCCATCGCGGTGTCGCCACCGCCGACGACGGCGATGTCCTGGTCGCGGAAGAAGAACCCGTCACAGGTGGCACACCAGGACACGCCGTGGCCGGACAGTTCGTCCTCGCGCGGCAACCCGAGCTTGCGGTAGGCGGAGCCCATCGCCAGGATCACGGCGTCAGCGGTGAATTCGCCGTCGAGGGTGCGGACGGTCTTCACGGGACCAGTGAGGTCGACCGAGACGACGTCGTCGGCGACCAACTCGGCCCCGAAACGCTCGGCCTGAGTGCGGATCTGGTTCATCAACTCCGGGCCCAGGATTCCCTGGGGGAATCCGGGGTAGTTCTCGACCTCGGTCGTGGTCATCAACGCACCGCCGTACTGCGCGCCCTCGAAGACGAGCGGCGCGAGGTCGGCGCGGGCGGTGTACAGCGCGGCCGTGTAACCGGCCGGGCCGGAGCCCACGATGATCACGTTGCGGTGCTGGGTCACGATGCCTCTTTCCATTCCGCTGCTTGAACCATCCTAGGTACGCCGTGATTCCCGGCGTGTCGCGCCGGAACGCACCTATTGGCGACGCACCGAGCCCACCACCAGACGGACATCGGGAATCCGCATCCGCCACGCCACCGCGGCCATCACGGCCAACCCGACCAGGCCGCCCACCACGAGCCCGGCCCACGATCCGAAGCGGGCACCGCCGAGCAGGTTGCGGCTCCACAGCACGATGCCGTACGCGACGAGGCCTCCGATGGCCGAGGCGAATGCGATCTGGCCGACGGTGCGCAGCACTGAGCGGAAGCCGAGGTGGCCCAAGCGGCGGGTCAGCACGATGTGGCCGACGATCGCTCCGACCACGTAGGACAACGACGTCGAGATGCTCAGCCACTGCACGGCGTGGACCGATGGGTGGACGTCGACGTTGGTCCCCCTCGGCGCCTGGAACACGTGGTTGGAGACGATCACGAGGATCACCTTCGTGCCCACCATGAACGCGTTGATCAACGTCGGCGTCTTGCCGTCGCGCATCGCGTAGAACACCCGCAACTGCAGCATGACGAGCGCGAACGGGAAAAGCCCGAAGGCGGACCACGCGAGTGTCGAGCCGATCAAGTGGGCGTTGGCGATAGTGGTATTGCCGTAGGCGAACAAGGTGACGGTCATGGCCGGGCCGAGCACGATCAGCCCGGCAGTAACAGGTATCAAGGCCACCGCCGACAGGCGGGCGCCGAGCGAAAGGTCTTCGATGACCGATTCGTTGTCGCCTCGAACCGCGGCCCGGGACATGCGCGGCATGATCGCCGTCAGCAGCGAGACGACGAGAATTCCGTAGGGCATCTGGAACAACAGGTCGGCGTTGGTGAAGATGCTGAAGCCGCCGTTGTCGTTGCCGACCTTCTGGATGACGGTGACGCCGATCTGGCTGACCACCACGTAGGCGAGCACCCAGCCGGCCAGCGAGCCGACCTCCCTCATCCGGCCGACCTCGCTGGGACGGGCACGGAAGCGCCACTGCCAGGTGAAGCCCGCGCGCTTGAGGGCCGGGATCAGCACGAGGGCTTGGCCGGCGATGCCGACGGTGGTGCCGATGCCGATGACCAGGATCTGCGCGGTGGTCATCGTCGCCGGATTGAGCGTGGCCGGGCCCGGCAGCAGCCAGAAGACCAAGACCGTCACGATCATGATCACGTTGTTGAGCACCGGCGACCAGGCGCCCGGTTTGTAGACGTGCCGGATGTTGAGGACGGCGATGAACATGGCGCCGAGGCCGTAGAAGAAGATCTCGGGAAGCAGCAGTGTGGCGAAGATGCTGGTGAGCTCGCGCTTCGGGCCGGCCTGGACGAAGCCTGATGCGATCAGTGGCGCGGCGAGCACGGCGAGCAGGGTCATTACGCCCAGCGCCGCGGTGGCGATCGACAGCAGGCGCTGCGTGTACGCGACGCCGTTGTCATCGTCCTCGGACTGGGCGTGCACCAGGAGCGGAATCAGGACGCTCGACAGCACGCCGCCGAGGAGCAACTCGTAGATCATGTTGGGCAGGTTGTTGCCCGAGTTGTAGGCGTTGCCGACGGCGCCGGTGCCCAGGGCGGCGAGGATCAGGATGCTGCGCAGGAATCCGGTGATGCGGCTGGCCAGGCTGGCCACCGCCATGGAGCCGCTGGCCGCCATGAGCCCGCGGTTGCTCCGCTCGGCGTCCTCGGGCGCGGCGGGTTCGGCGCCGGGCTCGACGGGCGGCGCTTCCGGTTCGGCCACGGCCGAGCCGGCGTCCTTGCGACCGCGGGGCTTACCCACGTAGGTCGTGGCGCTCCAGCGCGGCGCGTCCGGCGCGCTCCAGTCGGGTAGGAGCACGCCGCCCATCGGGTCGGCCTCGGTGAACATCCGGGGCTCGATCGGCTGGCCACCGGCGTAGAGAGTCGGGCTGCCCCAGTCGCCGTCCTTGACGGGCGTGGTCATGACCGGGGCCCCGAGGTCACGACGTGGTCTCCGGCTGCGCGACCGGGTCCAGGTCGGGTTCGGTCGCCACCTCCGGCTGCGCGACCGGGTCCAGGTCGGGTTCGGTCGCCCGCGCCGGCGGTGCCGCCACCGGGACGCTCGACTCCGTCGCCGGTGATCTGCGTTTGCGGAAGCGGCCCAGGATGCGGAACAGCAGGGCCAGGACGAGGACCCCACCCGCGACGACGGTGATCACGACCCCGACGACGCCGAGGACCGTGCTGTGGACCGACAGGAAGATCGGATCGCCGAGCGGCACCCCGTCCTTGGTGAACAGCTGAGCCTGCACCTGGATCCGGCCGGAGCGGTCGATCTTGGTCGGAATATGGATCAGCTGCGTGCTGCCCGGCGAAATCCGTTTCGTGACGGGGGTAGCGGTGAACCCCGGGAGGTCGTTGACGGTGGTGACCTGCACGGTGACGTTCACCGGGTACGAGAGTTCGTTCTGCACGGTGATCGGCAGGGGTGAGTTGCTCGATGCCAGAGTGTAGGTGCCCGACTTCGGCTGGATGATGTGCACGCTCGACAGGATCGTGCCGACCCGATCGGACAACGCCTGCGCCTGCCGGATGCCGAGGGCACGGCCGCCGTTGGGTGCATCCGTGCGCCAGGCCGATGACTCGATGCGCTGCACCGCTTGGGGCAGCGCGGTGAGCAACGACTCAGCGACGTTGGTGGGGTCCTTGAGCAGAGTGTTGACACTGCCGAGCCGGCTGGTGACCGAGGAGGCGTTCGCCAATATTTGGTCGGTCAGGCCTGGCGCCGCGGCCGGCACCTGGCGCAGCCGGCTGGCCGTCTTCGGAAGATTGCCGCCGACCGCCGACCGTAGCGCGACGGGTTGGCTGAACCGGCTCCGGCTCGTCTCCCGAATGACCTCGACCGCCGTATCCACCGACGGGTCGACGTAGCGCGGTGGCGCCAGCAGGGCGAAGTGCGGGGTCGTCGGGGCTTGCGCCGCCTGCACGGCCAGCTCGGCGGTCAGCTGCGGCAAGGCTGCGGCGCCGGCGCCGCCGAGGGAGACCGTCGCCCCGACGTACTTCTCCAGCGCAGGCGAGGTGAGGGCGGCCGTTACCGACCCGTTCGCCGCCTTGAGGGTGCCGAGCGAGGCGGGCAGCCCGTTCGGTTGGGTACTCGGGGCGACCGCGGCCGAGTTGAGGATGATCGTGCTGGTGCCCGACAACGCCATCGTGTCGAGGGTGCGTGCGCTGACGGCACCGGACGCCGGCCAGGCGATGTCCATCGCGGGAGCTTGGCTGCCGAGCGCTAGGGCTATTCGCCGACTCATGGTGCTGGGCAGCACATGGTCCCAGGGGAGCCCGGCCTTCGTGAGTGATTCGACGTCGGGGTCGGCGTAGGGCGTGAGATCCACCTGGACGGCCGGATTCTGGAGCACGACCCGGAGCCGATCGAGCCAGAGGGTGGCGGCGGCCTGACCGGTCCCGGCCACGGCCGGCGCGGACCCCGCGCGCACGGTGTACCTACCGGTGGACATCACCTCGAGCTCGTCCAACAGCTCAGGATCGAGGACGAGGGTCAACGGAACGCGGGCCGAAGCGACCGACTCGACCGTCTCGACGACCTGCAGCGCTCGGCTCAGCCGCCCGTCGGGGGCAACGAGGGAGGCGAGCTCGTCGTCGGTGAACACGGTGTCGTCCACCAGCCGGTGCGGCCGGTCGATCAGCGGCCACACCCAGCTCACGTCGATCGGCGTCGGCTGCTGGAAGAACGACGGCAGGAAGGTCCCCACGGTGCCCAAGGTTTGATCGGCGCCGCCGCTGCCGGTGATATGCGCGCTGAGGTACATCGGGTAGATCGCGTTGTGGCAGACGCAGATGCCCGTGCCGTCATCGAGGACGCTGGTCGTCGTCGCGAAGGCGGTCGTGATGGTGGCGCCGGCCGCGAGATTCACGGTGACGGTGTGGGTGGGTTTGATCTGCAGCCCGGGAGTGGTCGGCGGCGTCGTGCGGGCCAGGACGGCGGCGAGGCCGGTCTGGGTGTCGATCGGATCACCGCGATCGGCGACGATGGTGACCTTCTTGATCGGCTGGTTGGTCGTGTTGGTGAGCCTCAGCTTGACGGTGAAGGGGATGTGCTTGGTGCTCGCGGCCGGCGCGGACGGGGTGACGCTGACCACGCTCATCGTCACCGGGTCGGTGCGGCGACCGGTGGTCGCGGCTGAGGCCGGGGCCGGGGCCGTGAGCGGAATGACCGCGCCGGCGATACCCAGGGCGAGCGCGGCGCCGACTATCCGTGCGCCCCACCATCGATGTGGACTGGAGTTTTTCACGCGCTCTCCGCGAGCAACCTGCCCGCGGTGTCCACGAGCCCGCGCTCGTCGGGATAGGCGAGTTGGGTGCGGATCTCCGACAGCGGCACCCAAGCGACCTCGTCGACCTCGATATCGGCGTCGGAGAGTTCCCCGCCGACTCGGCGCATGAGGTAGTGCTGGACGGTCTTGTGGATGCGCCGGCCCTCGGCAACGAACCAGAAGTCGATGGTGCCAAGCTCCCCGAGGATGACGCCGGCGATGCCCGTCTCCTCTTCGACCTCCCGGACTGCGGCCTGCTCAGCGGTCTCGCCCGCCTCGATGTGCCCCTTCGGCAGGGACCAGAGCAGCCGTCCCTGGCGGTCGGTGCGCCCGATCAGCGCGCCCCGCGGAACGTCACCGGTGAGATCCACCACCAGGCCGCCGGCGCTGAACTCATCCACCTGCCGTAGCCAGCGGCGCGCTCGGCGTCGCCGCCGGCCCGCCTGCTGGGATTGCGCAGACCTTTGCCCGGAACCTGACTCCGGGGCCTGGGACATGGCCCGATGGTAACCGGACAGTGGGTACCCTGGCCGTTCGTGACACTGCGTGCGGACCATCCGAAGTCCAGTGGAGAGGTCCGCTCATGACGTCCCCCGCGGAGCTGGTTCCGCTGCCCGACGCGGCATTGGCGCTCGGCAAGGCTTTTTCCCAGGCCGGGCGCGAGCTGCATCTGGTCGGCGGACCCGTGCGCGACGCCCTCATGGGTCGCGGCTGTGAAGATCTCGACTTCACTACCGACGCCCGTCCGGAGCAGGTGCTGGAGATCGTGGCACCGCTGGCCTCGGCCACCTGGACGACCGGCATCGAGTTCGGCACGGTCGGGGCGCGGGTGCACGGACTCATGTGCGAGATCACCACGTTCCGCGCCGATCGCTACGACCGGGTGAGCCGCAACCCGATCGTCGCCTACGGCGATTCGCTCGAGGACGACCTGCGGCGCCGCGACTTCACGATGAACGCGATGGCGGTCTCGGTGACCGGCGACAAGACCTTCAGCGACCCGTTCGGCGGCCTCGCGGATCTCGCCCGTGGAGTGCTGCGCACGCCCGGCACCCCGACCGAATCGTTCGCCGACGACCCCCTGCGGATGCTGCGGGCGGCCCGGTTCGTCTCCACGCTCGGTGTAACCGTGGCGCCCGAGGTGCTCGCCGCGATGACGGCGATGGCCGACCAGCTGGGCCGGATCACGGCCGAGCGCATCCAGGCGGAGCTGAACAAGCTGCTGCTGGGCGCGGCTCCGCGCAACGGGCTCGAGGTGATGGTCGATACCGGACTGGCCGACGCCGTCCTGCCCGAGTTGCCCGCACTGCGGATGGCCGCTGACGAACACGGCGAGCACAAGGACGTCTACGCCCATACGCTGCAGGTGCTCGACCAGGCGATCGATCTGGAGACCGACGGGCCGGATCTGGTGCTGCGCTGGGCCGCGCTGCTGCACGACATCGGCAAGCCGGCCACCCGTGCCTTCGCGCCGGGGGGACGGGTGACGTTTCACCATCACGAGGTCGTCGGCGCCCGGATGGCACGCAAGCGGCTCAAGGCCCTGCGGGCCAGCAACGACCTGATCGACGACGTCAGCCAACTCGTCTTCCTGCACCTGCGCTTCTACGGCTACCGCAGCAGCGAGTGGACCGATTCCGCCGTCCGGCGCTATGTCGTCGACGCCGGGCCGCTGCTGCCGCGCCTGCACAAGCTCGTCCGCTCCGACTGCACGACCCGCAACAAGCGCAAGGCCGCCGCGCTCTCGGCGGCCTACGACGCGCTCGAGGAGCGGATCGCGGCCCTGAAGGAGCAGGAGGAGCTGGATTCCATCCGCCCGGATCTCGACGGCAACCAGATCATGGAGGTGCTCGGCATCCCGCCCGGGCGGCTGGTCGGACAGGCGTACAAGCACCTGCTCGCGCTGCGCATGGAGCACGGCCCGCTCGGGCACGACCGCGCGGTGGAGGAACTCCGGGCCTGGTACGGGGCGAAGGCCTAGCTGTTGACGACCGCCGGCTCGGGGGGCTGGACCCGGCTCGTCAGGTGCAGGTAGCCGATAGCCGTTACCGCGTAGCCGAGGGTGATGAGGACGACCGACGTGGGGGAGTACCCGTTCTCGGGCAGAACGGTCGCCGTCAACACCGCCGCCACGACCAGGGTCACGTTGAACAGGGTGTCGTAGAGGGAGAAGACCCGGCCGCGGAATTCGTCGGCCACCTGCTGCTGGACCAGCGTGTCGACGCTGATCTTCACGCCCTGCGCGACGAAGCCGAGCAGCAGCGCGGCAACGAGCAAAAGGGGCATCGAGTACGGCAGGGCGAGGCCGAGTTCGGTCGCGGCCGCGCCGGCGAGCAGGGCGACCGGCCAGCGCACGGGGCCGATCCGGCGAAACGCCACCGGGGTGACCGCGGCGGCCAGTGCCCCGCCGGCCGCGACTGCGACGAGCACCTGGGTGAGGCCGGCAAGCCCGGCCCGGAAGAAGCCGTCGTCGTGGAAGTAGTTGCGGTAGAGCAGCAGGGTGCAGACGGTGGTGATGCCGTAGAACAGGCGGTGCAAGCCGATCGCGGCCAGCCCGTACAGGACGGGCCGGTGCTCGCGCACGTGCCGGGCGCCGGCGATCAGCCCGCGTAGCACCTCGCGGGGCGTCTCGCGAAGGCGCCGTTCGGCCTCGGACGGACCCAGCTCGGTACGGGCGAAGCCGTTGGCCGCGAGTGCCGCGAGCAGGTACGGCACGAGCGCGGCGGCGGCGATCACCGCGTAGTCCGCGTCGCTGTTGCCGAGCAATGCCCGCACGCCGATCGCCGTCGCCCCGCCGACCGCGGCAACGAGCGTTCCGCTGGTCGTGGAGAGCGCGTTGGCGGTCACCAACTCCGGATCTGGGACGACGCGGGGCAGGGCGGCACTGAGCGCCGAGAGGACGAACCGGGAGACGGACACGAGAACCAGGGCCGAGGCGTAGAAGGCCACCCCGTTGACACCCGCCGCGACCTCGGCGGCGAACCCGAGCACGCCGACCGCGCGGGCGACGTTGGCCACGGTCAGGATGCGCTGGCGCCACCAGCGGTCGAGCAGCACCCCCGCGAACGGGCCGACGAGGCAGTACGGCATCAGCAGCACCGCGAAACCGGCCGCGACGTCCGCGGCGTGGGCCTGGCGCTCGGGGTTGAACAGCACTGCACCGGCCAGGCTGGCCTGGAACACGCCGTCGCCGAACTGGCTGGCCAGCCGGACCGCGTACAGCCGCCGGAAGCCGGGGTTGGCGAACGCGACGAGCAGATGTCTGCGGCGCGTCACGCTGGCAGTGTCCCAGTGCAGCCTGGGCGGCAGCCTTGGCGTCGAGGACCCGCGTGTGGCCGAGAAACGGTTCGGACGCCAAGATAAGCGCATGCCATCAGCAGAGTGGGGATCGGTGCCCGGGGTGGAACCCG
>JAOPVG010000055.1 GCA_025966255.1 Jatrophihabitans sp. | reverse complement strand
TAGAGCGGGCGCAGCACCGGATCCTCGGCGACACCGGCGTAGAACGCCTCGATCAGGCGGCGGAACGTCTCCTCGCCACCGACTGCGGCGTAGAAGGTGTCCGCCCGCTCTTCAGGATCCTGTAAGCCCGGCACATACCCCATTGTTGCCGACGGCTCGATACGGTGCCGTCATGGACTTCGATCTGATCGTGCTGGGCCTCGGGCCCGGGGGCGACGAGGTGGCCGAAAAGCTCGCGGCGTCGGGGCAGTCGGTGCTGGGAATCGACCAGCATCTCGTCGGGGGCGAGTGCCCCTACTACGGCTGCATCCCGTCGAAGATGATCATCCGCGGGTCGGACGTGCTCGCCGAATCGCGGCGCGTGAACCAGATCGCCGGGCGGGCCTCGGACGAGCCCGACCTGGCGCCGGTCGCGAAACGGATCCGCGACGAGGCCACCGACAACTGGGACGACCGGGTCGCCGTCGAGAGATTCGAGGGCATCGGCGGAACGTTCATCCGCGGTGCGGGCCGGCTGGCCGGGCGCGATGCCGCAGGCCGATTGGTTGTGGAGGTCAATGGCGAGACGCATACCGCGAGGAACGTTGTCGTCGCCACCGGGACGGCGCCGGCGATCCCGCCGATCGACGGGTTGGCCGACCTGCCGCGGGGCGTCGACGAACTCGTCTGGACCAACCGCGAGATCGTCAAGGCCGAAACCGCCCCGGCGTCGATGGTCGTCATCGGTGGTGGCGCGGTCGGTTGCGAACTCGCCCAGGGCTTCGCGCGCTTCGGCACCAGGGTGACCGTGATCGAAGGCGCGCCCCACCTGCTCATGCCCGAGGAGCCGGAGGCCGGGAAGGTCGTTGCCGACGTGTTCGCGCGCGAGGGCATCACGGTGCACGAGGGGGTGGGCGTGCAGAGCGTGGCGCGGGGCGGCGACGGTGTGGTCGTCACGCTCGCCGGCGGGTCGACGGCGACGGCCGAGAAGGTCCTCGTCGCGGCCGGTCGCCGTCCCAACCTGAGTGACATCGGGCTGGAGACGGTCGACCTCGATCCGAAGGCCCGCAGCCTGGATGTCGACGAGCACATGCACGTGGTTGCCGGCACCGGGGCGCCGGTCGACGGACTGCACGCCGTCGGCGACATCACCGGGCACGGCGCCTTCACGCACGTCGCTGTGTGGCAGGCCCGGGTGCTGATCGCACATCTGCTCGGGCGGGACGAGCCCTACGGCGGGTACCACGGGCTGGCCTGGGCCACGTTCACCGATCCTGAGGTGGGCCGGGTGGGGATGTCCGAGAAGCAGGCCCGCGACAAGGGGCTGTCGGTGCGCATCGGCACGCAGGAATTCGCGGCCAACAGCCGCGGATGGATTCACGGCCCGGGCAACGACGGTTTCGTGAAGTTGGTCGAGGACGCCGACCGCGGCGTTCTCGTCGGCGCCACGGTCGTCGGGCCGTACGGCGGGGAGTTGCTGGGACTGCTCACGCTGGCCGTGCACGCCGAGGTGCCGGTCCGCACGCTGGCCACGATGCACTACGCGTTCCCGACGCTGCACCGCGCTGTCCTGGAAGCCGTCGGCGCGCTGGCTTGACTTGTCTGCCTACCCGTTGCGGCGGCGGGTTCTTCGCGCGTGCGCTCACCGCGTCGTGGTCACTCGACGGGAGCGGGGGGTGGTCTCTCCGGGGCGCGGGCGGACTCGGGCGGTAGGTGCGCGTCGATGTCCAGACGGTCCAGGCGCCCGCGGATGCGCCGCCGCAGTTCGCGCGCGGTCCGCCACTGCTCGAGCGGACGAACCCGCGCCACGAGCCGGATCACTGTCTCGTCGCGGGTGAGGGCCTCGACACCCTGAACCTCCGGCTCGCTGATGAAGACGTTGGACCACCCGTCCTCGGCCGCCATTTCCTTGGCCACGTCGAGCATCGCCGTCGAGGCCGCGGCAACGTCGGCCCAGGCGTCGATCGGCACGTCCAGCACCACCTGGGCGAAGCCCTGGCTCTTGTTGCCGACGCGCACCACCTCGCCGTTGCGCACGTACCAGACCGTCCCGTTGACGTCGCGCAGGCGGGTGGAGCGCAGCCCGACCGCCTCGACCGTGCCGCTGGCCTTCTCGAAGTCGATGACGTCGCCGACCCCGTACTGGTCCTCCATCAGCATGAACATGCCGGTGAGGAAGTCCTTGACGATGTTCTGGGCGCCGAAGCCGAGTGCCACGCCGACGATCGAGGTGCCGGCGATGAACGGCGCGAGATTGACGCGAAGCTCACTCAGCACCAGCAGGAACGCGACCACCAAGATCATCACGGAGGCGGCCGACTTGAGTACCGACCCGAGCGTCGCCGCCCGCTGGGTGCGGCGTTCGGACACCAGCCCGGCCGACTCGAAGAAGTTGCTGCTCTGGAGGCGCTCCCGGAACGGCCGCAGCAGTCGCGGCACTCGACCGCCCACTGGCCGGATCGCCCGGTCGATCATCCGTCGCGCGAGAGTCCGGAGAATCAGCGCAACCAGGATGATCACGGCGATTCGGATTGGACTCTCGATCAGCACGGTGCTGTGGTCCTCGATGAACTTCGGTAGGGAGATCACGGGTCCGGACGCAGCGATGCTCATGACGCCTCACCATGCCATGGGACGCGGGGGCGAATGCAAACTCGGCGCGCCGCGGTGTGCGCTGGAGCACTCCGCGGGCGCTCAGCAAGCACTCGGCTAACACTTGGTGAGCTGTCTGGATGGGCGAATGGGCGTGCACACCGGGCTTTCGTCAGGTTGACTGATACCAGGTCGGAGGTAGTGATGGGCGCAGCGTTGGTACTCAACGCGACGTACGAACCCCTGTGCGTCGTGCCGCTGCGCCGTGCGGTCGTCCTGGTATTGGCCGAGAAGGCCGTCGTCGTCGAGGCCAGCGACCGCGTGATGCACTCCGAGCGGCTCGCCGTCCCGATCCCCACCGTTGTGCGCCTGGCGCGGTTCGTTCGGGTCCCCTACCGCCGCGAGATCCCGTTGACCCGTCGGGCCGTCCTCGACCGGGACGGGCACGCCTGTGCGTACTGCAAGAACCGCGCGGACACCATCGACCACGTCCGGCCGCGTTCGCGTGGGGGCACGCATGTGTGGACGAATGTCGTCGCGGCCTGCGCCCGCTGCAACCATCGCAAGGGGGATCGCCTGCTGTCCGAACTCGGGTGGCATCTCGCGGTCTCGCCCGTGCAGCCACCGGCAACGGTGGCTGTTGTCATGGGCTGGACCGTGCGCGAGCCGACCTGGGAGCGCTACCTCGGGCTGGTGCCTACCTACGAGGCCATCGCGCCCGCAGTGTGACCGGCCGGACGACCGGCCGGGTGACCAGTTACGGTCCCGATCATGGGTGAACTGCATGATCTGACGGCGTTGGACGCGGCCGCCGCAGTGCGTCGGCGCGAGGTCAGTCCGGTCGAACTCGTCGAGCACGCGCTCGACCGCATCGCGCGACTCGACGAGCAGGTCGGCGCGTTCGTCACGATCACTGCGGACAGCGCGCGGACCGAGGCGAAGGCGGCCGAGCAGGCCGTCCTCGCCGCGGGCGACCCGGGCGCGCTTCCCCGGCTGCACGGCGTTCCCACCGCGATCAAGGACCTCAACATGGTGGCCGGCGTGCCGACCAAGCTCGGCTCGGCGGCGTTCGCCGACTTCGTCCCCGACTACGACGACAACGTGGTCCGGCTTTTGCGCGCGGCCGGGACGATCAGCGTGGGCAAGACCGCTACACCCGAGCTCGGGCTGCCCTGCTACACCGAGACGGATATCGGCCCGCCCGCTCGCACACCCTGGGACCCGACACGGACGGCCGGCGGCTCGAGCGGCGGCGCGGCCGCCGCGGTGGCAAGCGGCTTCGTGCCGATCACCCAGGGCAGCGACGGCGGCGGCTCGATCCGCATCCCGGCCAGCGTGTGCGGGCTCGTCGGGCTGAAACCCTCCCGCGGCCGGGTGTCCCGCGGACCGATGGACATCGACGCCACCCGACTCAGCGTGCTCGGTCCGCTGGCCCGCACCGTCCGCGACGCAGCGGCATTCCTCGACGCGGTCGCGATCCCGCAGCCCGGCGACCCGGACCTACTTCTCGTGCCTGCGGATGGGTTCCTCGCGTGGTGCGATCGCGATCCGGGCCGGCTGCGGATCGGGCGTTACCTCGTTTCGCCCATCCAATCCGACGTCGATCCGCAGGTACGCGACGCGTGGGAACAGGCGTCGGAACTGCTCGCCTCGCTGGGGCATGCCATCGAGGACATCGCCGCGCCGATCCCGCCCGCCGCCATCCCGCTCTTCGAAACGGTGTGGGCGGTGTCGGCCGCGACAGCGCCGGTTGAGCCGGGGCTGGAGGGACGGTTGCGTCCCCTGACGCACTACCTGCGCGAGCGGGGCCGGGCGGTCACCGGTCCGCAGTTCGCCACTGCGCTGGGCCTGCTCAACGTCCATGCCCGGCGCGGGATCGCGGCCAGCGCGCATCTCGACGCCGTGCTGACCCCGACGGTGGCGATGCTGCCGCGACCGGTCGGCTGGTTCCAGGAGCCGGACGGGGACCCGGCCCAGGACTTCGAGCGGCAGAAGCAATTCACGCCGTACACCGCCATCTACAACACCACCGGGCAGCCGGCGATCTCGCTGCCGCTCTACCAGAGCACGGAGGGCCTGCCGATCGGCGTCATGCTGGTGGGCCGCCCGGGGGGCGAGGCGGCGTTGCTGTCGCTCGCGGCGCAGCTGGAAGCCGCCCAGCCGTGGCACGACCGGCGGCCCCAGATCTGGTCGGCCTGAGCGGGGCCGGACGCAGCCGGCCGCGCTGACGTTGCGGGCGCCTGACCGGCTGCAGTCGCCCGCCCGCGACTCGCTATCTTGGTGCGGTGAGCATCGTGCAGACCCTGCTGGTGTTTGTCGGGATTCCGGCCGGCATCATCGCGATCATCTACGTTGCCGTGTACGGCAAGTCGATGGTGCGTCAGCCCAACCGCTACCGGCCGGGCCGCCCATGGGAGTACGCCGCGTCGTGGTACGTCCCGCATCCCGACGCGGTAGTGGACTCCGGTGCTCCGAGCCCGTCCGGCACTACCCCGTCGACGACAGCAGTGGGAGGTGCCAGCGGTGAGTGGTGAGGTCGCGAAGGCTGCCCCCAACGAACTCCAGCACGGCCCGCGCGCGGATCTCGGCCGCGGTGACGGTCCGTTCACGCCGCGCCAACTTGCCCGTATCGACGAGGCGCTCACCCTGTCCAGCCGTGAGACCGGTCTGGTGTTCTCCGTCTACGTCGGCGAGCTGAAGCCCCCGACGCGAGCCCACGCCGAAGCGCTGTTCGAGCAGCTCACGGACAACGCGGTGCTGATCGCTGTGTCGCCCGGCCAGCGTGTGCTGCACATCGTCACAGGCCCGGTCTCGGCGAAGCGGCTGCCCAACCGCGCCTGCGCGCTTGCCGCC
The DNA here is from genome assembly GCA_025966255.1 of Jatrophihabitans sp. Lineage (GTDB taxonomy): Bacteria > Actinomycetota > Actinomycetes > Mycobacteriales > Jatrophihabitantaceae > Jatrophihabitans. The sequence goes on along the minus strand of JAOPVG010000055.1, from coordinate 499 downwards.
CTCGCGATGCGCGCCTCGTTCGCCAACGGTGACCTCACCGGCGGCATCGTCACGGGCCTGCGCATGCTGGCCGACTCCGCCGGCAGTCAGTAGGCGCTACCCGATTCGGGGACTCGTCGGGCTATGTGGTCTTGCACGGGACCGGCAGTCCCAGCAGCGTGCACTTCGTCGGCGACGGCGACGGGGACGCAGTGGTCTTCGTCGGCGTGGGCTTTGGCGTCGGCGTGGACGACTTGCCGGTCGGCGTCGATGCCGGCCTGGTCGTCGTCCTAGCTGGCGTCGGTTTCGCGGTCTTCGACGCCGATGAAGCCGCAGTCGTCTTCGTGGCCTTCGCCTTCGCCTTGGCTTTCGCCTGGGCTTTCGCCTTGGCCGTCTGTTTCGCCGTGTCGACCGCGGTCGGAGCGCCCGGATTCGCCGGCGGGATGTAGCCGGTGTCGGCGACCTTCGGCAGGGCACCGGTCGTGATGCCGAGCGGGATGCCGGTGATCGGAACGCCGCG
>JAOPVG010000035.1 GCA_025966255.1 Jatrophihabitans sp. | reverse complement strand
CACTGCCACAACCTCGTCCATGAGGACCACGACATGATGACCCAGTTCGAGGTGTTCCCGACTGCCGACACGTTCGATCCGCTGGACGACCCGTGCCAGGACCTGCCCGAGCAAGAGCTGTAGGAGCAGGTCATGACCACACTGAGCGACGCGGTCGTAGACCCGGTGCGAAAAGCATCCACGCCACAGGTGGCCCCGGTCACCCTGGCGGCCCTATTGGGGCTGTCGGCCCTGATCCACCTCTATGTCCTACCTGAGCATCTGCACGAGTGGTTGCCGGCGGCCGTCTTCTTCGCTCTCGTCGCGGGGGCGCAGTTGTCGGCCGCCCTGGCCGTGGTCAGGTGGCCGACGCCGGCGGTTCTGCTGAGCACGCTCGTCGGCACGCTGGGTTTGATCGGCACCTACATCTGGAGCCGAACCGCCGGCCTGCCGTTCATGCCGGTGCACAGCGAAGCCGAGCACGCTGCGGGCAGCCACGTCGGTCACGCGATCGGCGGCCGCGGCAACGGGATCCCCATCTTCCCAGGTCCGGCGCCATCCTCGGTCGAGGCTGTGGGTACGCCGGATCTGATCTCGCTGTTCCTCGAGGTTGCGGCCATCGCCATCGTCGCCTGCCTGCTCCCGGAGGTCGTGCGCCGACGGACGACCAGCGTGCTGCTGGGCTGCGCCCTGGCGCTGCTCGTCCTCCGCGTCACGGTGCTGAACTGAGCACTGGCACGCGACGCACGCTGTGGCCACTCGGCATCGTCGCGTTTGCGCTCGTCGTGGTGGCGGTGCCGCTGGTGGTTGCCGAACCGGTGCGGGTGACGTCGGACAGCATGGCGCCGACGCTGCACGAGGGTGACCACGTGCTGGTGGACAAGGTGTCCGGCCCGGCCCATGACCCAGGGCGACGCGACGTCATCGCGTTCAACATCCCCGGGGTGTCCGGCCTGGTCATCAAGCGGGTCGTCGGCGTCGCCGGCGACACGGTCGGCCTCGACAACGGCCAGCTCGTCGTGAACGGGCACCGCGTCCGCGAGCCGTTCGTCGACCTGCCCCACCTGGTCGGGACGTACTACGGACCGGTGCACGTACCCAAGGGCACGGTCTTCACGATGGGCGACAACCGCGGCAACTCGATCGACTCCCGGCGGTTCGGTCCGGTGCCGCTCGGCCACGTGCTCGGCCGGGTCCTGTGCGTAATCTGGCCGGCGTGATCTGACGCCCGGGCGCCGGACCACGGCCGGCCCTCAAAATTATCGACCGGCCCAATCGGGCCGCCCCCAGCGGGCCCGATCGGACCGGTCTGATCGGGGGGCCCCGAACTGGGGCCGGGCCCGATCATCGATGCGGCTCAAGCGGAGATGGATTCCTCGCCCCGTAGGAGTCGCAGGTACAGGTCACTCGTCTGGGGCGACGGGTCGACGCCGAATTCGTCGGCGAGCAGCTCCCGGCACCGCTGGTACTCGCGGATGGCGTACGACGTCTCGCCGAGCCCGGCGCGGGCCAGCATCAGCAGCCGGCAACCGAGCTCGCTGAACGGATCGGTGTCGACGATGCGGCGCGCGTAGTCCTGAGCCAGGCGGAACTCCTGGCAACCGATCGCGGCCTGCGCGGCATCGCCGAGGAGAACCAGGCGATCGTCAGCGAGGGCACCACGTTCGGCCACCGCCCACTCCGCGAAGTGGTTGTGCGCGGTGAAGTCACCGCGGTACAGACCGTCGGCCTCCATCGCCGTCGACAGCGCCGACCGATGGTCCCGGCGGCCGAGCAACTGCCGCACGGTTGCGGTGAGCGTCCGGAACTCCTGGACGTCGACGCGCGCCCCGCGAAGCTGGAGCCCGGCCGGGCTGCGATCGATGCACCCGGGGGACAGCACATGTCTGATCTGCGAGGCGGCCGTGCGCAGGCTGGCGAGCGCGCGTGCCCGCTCGACCGACGGCCAGAGCGTCGAGACGAGCGTGTCGGTCGAGACTGAATGGTCGACACGAAGAGCGAGGAGCCTGAGCAGATCGGAGGTCTTGCCGGTGCGCCATTCTCGCGAATCGACATCTGTACCGTCGGCGCGGCGTACCTCTAACGATCCGATAATTCGAATGTCGATCTTTTCAGCCACGCATACGTTGATCTTATTGGTCAGACTATTTGTGGCGTTCATGATCGACCAGCTCCCCCGAGTGGCGTCCGGCGCGGTGGTGCCGGTCGCGGATGACGGTATCCGGGCCGTGCCTTATCGACAGCCCCCAATATTCGGGGTCATTCGGCGCGGAGCGCCGCGATCAGATCGTCGATTGTTGCGTCCTTGAATATGCACGCCGCCGCGCCGGCCGCCAGGGCGTCGAGCGTGCGCTGCCCGGCCGCCGCAGCGGTGAAAATGACGACTCGGGTGTCCGGGGTGTCGGCCAGGATGCGGCGCGTCGCCTCAACCCCGTCCATGCGCGGCATGGACAGATCCATGACGACCGCGTCGGGCCTGGACCGGGCCACCAGCCAAACCGCCTCGTCCCCATCGGCGCAGCTGCCGATGACGGTGATCCCGTCGATCATGGTCAGGGCAGCACCCAGCCGAGCGCGCAGCACTCGGTTGTCGTCGACCAGCAGGACTCGGATTGGCACCGGGGCTCCGTTTCATGGCTCCGTGCATAGGGATGGCAACGTTCCGATATGGGTCGAGGAATCGCAAGTGCCCAAATATGGGGGGAACCTTCCCCGACTTTGCTCAGCCAATGCAAATTCAGTGAAATTCAACGTATGGTCACGCCGAGGAAACTATTAATCACGAGACCGAGTGGGAAATCCGCTGGTTTCACGGGGGGCGTGGTGAAGATGTCGGTGCGGGAAAAAATACCGGAAATTGCGACAAACGTAACCTCCGTGCTGATAGTCGATGATCACCGGTCCTTTTCGGACTTATTGGGAATTGCCCTCGGGCGCGAGCCCGACCTCGTCGTTTGCGCAACGGCCGACACGGCGGTCGCCGCCGTAGACCTGGCGACGCAGCTGCGTCCCGACGTCGTCATCGTCGACATCGAACTCCACGGACAGGACGGCAGCAACGGCCTCACGGTCACCAAGCACATCCGCCAGCTGTTGCCCTCCGCCGTCATCGTCGTGATCACCGCCCACCGCGAACCACGCTGGGTGGATCGGGCGCTCGCCGCCGGCGCGAGCGCCTTCGGCCAGAAGTCGGGGTCGCTCGACGACCTCCTGTCGATGATCCGCAGCGCGCGCACGG
>JAOPVG010000009.1 GCA_025966255.1 Jatrophihabitans sp. | reverse complement strand
CATCGACGGCCAAGGACACCACGCACATCGCCGTCGACTTCAACGCCCAGCCCGCGGCTGACACGTCCTACACCTACGACGATCCCGACTCCGCGCTGCAGTACAGCGGCACCTGGTCGCACGTGGCCGACCAGAGCTACACCGGCGGCGACTACAAGAAGACCGAATCGTTCTCGAACACCGCCGGGGACTCTGTCACCGTCGCGTTTTCCGGAACCGCCGTGCGTTGGATCGGTTCCAAGACGAACAACCACGGCTACGCCGACGTCTACCTCGACGGCACCAAGCAGGCCACCGTCGATGACTCGGGCGCCCAGAACCAGGCCGTCCTGTTCAGCAGGAGCGGGCTGACCGCCGGCCCACACACGCTGAAGATCGTCGTGGACGGCACCCACAGCGCAGGCTCGACAGATAACTTCGTCTCGATCGACGCGATTGACGTGCCGACCGGTTCGGACACGAGTAACCCGACGTACGCAGTCGTGCCGCAGCAGCCAGGCACGGCGATCACCCTCGACGGGCGCGACTCGCACATCATCGTCGCGAACTACCAGCTGGGCGACTCGCAACTGCAGTACTCGACGTCGGAGATCATGACCAGTGCGACGATCGGTGCTCGGGACGTCGCCGTTCTCTACGGCGACAAGGGCAGCGACGGTGAGACCGTGTTGCGCTACGCGAAGCAGCCGACCGTGACCTCGACCGGGGGTGCCGTGACCTCCACCTGGGACAAGGCCACCGGTGACCTTCGGCTCAACTACCAGCACAGCGGGCTGACCCGGGTGACCGTGTCCAGCGCCGGCTCGCGTCCGCTGCTGCTCCTGCTCGCCGACAAGCCGACGGCCGAGACGTTCTGGCGGCAGGACACCGCGTCCGGACCGGTGCTCGTCCGGGGCACGCACCTGGTGCGCACCGCGACCAGCAACGGCGACTCGCTGGCGCTGACCGGCGACAACGCCGACGACAACTCGATCGAGATCTTCACCGCCGCGAAGCAGGTGACCTGGAACGGCAAGCGGGTGCAAACCCGGGCGACGACGACCGGCAGCCTGGCCGGCGTGGTCCCCGTGGCCGCGCCGATCACGCTGCCTACGCTGACGAACTGGAAGCACGCGAACGAATCGCCGGAGTCGAAGCCGGGCTTCGACGACGCCACTTGGGTAGTGGCCGACAAGATGACCACCAACAGCAGCAGCGGCGCCGCAACCCTGCCCGTGCTCTACGCGGACGACTACGGCTTCCACACCGGCAACATTTGGTACCGCGGGCGGTTCCGGAGTACCGGCAAGGAGACCGGGATCCATCTCGCATCGGACTCCGGCGGTGGTGCGCAGGCCTTCTCGGCCTGGCTGAACGGCACCTTCCTGGGCAGTTCCACATCCGGGTCGGCCAACTTCACCTTCCCGCCCGGCGCGGTGAAGGCGAACGGCGACAACGTGCTGTCCGTCCTCACCGTGAACATGGGCCACGAGGAGGACTACAACTCGACCAACGGCAACAAGACCGCGCGCGGGTTGACCAGCGCGTCACTGACCGGAGCGCCGTTCACCTCGGTCACATGGCGGCTGCAGGGCGTGCGTGGCGGCGAGAACGAGATCGACCCGGTTCGCGGGCCGCTCTCGACCGGTGGCCTCTACGGCGAGCGGGCCGGCTGGCAGTTGCCCGGCTATCCCGACCAGAACTGGTCCACGGTGAAGCTTCCGACGACGAGCACCCGGCCGGGCGTCTCGTGGTACCGCAACGACGTCACGCTGCACCTGCCCAAGGGCCAGGACACATCGCTCGGCCTGACGATCAATGACGACCCGTCGCGCAAGTACCGTGCCCTGCTCTACGTCAACGGCTGGATGATCGGCAACTACGTCAACTACAAGGGTCCACAGCACAGCTTCCCGGTGCCGAACGGCATCCTGAACCCGGACGGCAAGAACGCCATCGCCATCGCCGTGTGGAATCTTGACGGGAGTACCGGCGGGCTCGGGTCGGTGTCGCTGACGAACTACGGCAGTTACGCGTCGTCGCTGCAGGTCGCCCCGAACGACAGCCCCAGCTACAACCCGGCGCAGTACGCCATGCCGACACCGCCTGGCACGACGGTGTCACTGAAGGTGCCCGACGCGGCCGCGGCCGGGCAGACGTTCACCGCCAAGGCAACGGTGCGGGTGCCCGCGGGCAGCCCCAAGGCCAGCGACGTGGCTGCGCGGTTGACGCTGCCGTCGGGATGGACGGCCGGACCGTCGACCCCGCGTTCGGTGAGCACGCTGCGACCGGGTGACGCGGCGAGTTTCATCTGGACGGTGCACGCACCGACCGGCCCGTTGGCGCAGGCGTCGCCGATCACTGCTGTGGTCCGGTACCAGCAGCACGGCCGGACGACCAGCAACAGCGACGAGCGGATCGTCGGATACGTCCCGCCGCCGCCGGCCCCGGGCTCGGACGCGGTGAGCGACCTGCCGTTCCTGTCGGCCACGAACGGGTGGGGACCGGTCGAGCGCGACATGAGCGTCGGTGATCAGGGTGCTGGTGACGGCAAGCCGTTGACGATTGCCGGAACGGTGTACGCGAAGGGCTTGGGCACCAACTCGGTGAGCGAGGTGGAAATCTACCTCGGGGGAAAGTGCTCGCGGTTCACGGCGACGGTCGGCGTCGATGACGAGACAGGAGGATCCGGCACGGTCACCTTCGCTGTCGCAGCAGACGGCAAGACTCTGGTCACGACGCCGACGATCAAGGGCAAGGCCGCGGCCGTGCCGATCGACGTCGACGTGAGCGGGGCGCAGGTACTCGATCTGATGGTCGGCGACGCCGGCGACGGCAATGGCAACGACCACGGCGACTGGGCAATCCCGAGGCTCACCTGCACGTAGCAACCCCCGGCTTTGGCAGGCGGGCGCGCAAGTCCCCGCATCGGTCGGGTTTGCCGACTGTGGGCGACGAACTGGCCGGTTGAATTTGGCCGCGCGCGGGCATGCTCATCATGCGGTGCTGTGGAAGGGGTGGGCGCGATGCCCCTGTCGGAATACGAACAGCGGATCTTGAACGAGATCGAGCTCGACCTGGGGGAGCATGCCCAGGCCCGCCGTCGCCGTCGTCGGCGTTTCCTCGTGCTGGTCGCCGTCACGGCGCTGATCGCGGCTGCGGCGGCCACGATCTGGGTCACTACGGCACGCATCATGCCGACTGCCGCCGGTATGCCGGTGACCTTCATACTCGGCATGTGCATCGGGGCGATGGCCGCGCTGGGCTGGATCCGACTGCGGTCAGGCCGGGTCAGGCGGTCCCGGCGACGCGGCCCGTTTCCGCCGATAGACGACGT
>JAOPVG010000383.1 GCA_025966255.1 Jatrophihabitans sp. | reverse complement strand
GACGTTGTCCGCCAGCCACGTCAGGAGTGCGCGCAGCTGTTCGCAGATCAGCAGCACCGGTTCAGAGGTGTGCAGCCGGTCCTCGGTGTCGAGCGTTCGGCCTACCTTCAGCGAGCGGTGGCGCAACAGGTCCGCGCGGGAATGGTCGTTCGGGTACCCGCGCGGCACGCGCGCGAGGCGCTCGCCGTCGACGGCGTGACCGCCGGCGTAGAGGCCGCCCAGCAACTGGTCGAGCTGCCGACCGGTGTCGATATGCGCGACCGCGGCCCGGAAGCGGGCAATCTGCTCCGGCGGCGCGTAGCTCCACGATGCCTGAACTCTCAGGCCGTCAAGATTGAAGCCGAGATTGATCTCCACATTCTGCGCGACGCGGACCGTCGCGCACTGGTTCTGCCACCAATAGGGCGTTGTGGCGTACCGCCACACGGAGAAGTTCTCGTAATAGGGGTCGATGCCGGCTAGATCATCGAGTAAGGCGATCATCGGCTGTCGGACGTCACGCTCGCGCTCGCTGCGCACTTGCGCCATGGTCTGCTGCGTCGGCACCCCGTCAAGGCGGAGCAGGACCGCGTAGGCGTTGGCCGGCCACCCCTCGAATCGCGACGTCATGAGCATCTGCGGAGTGCCGTTCCGGAGCCCTCGATCAAACGCTGGGTCAGCTGGTGCGCAATGTCGAACTCGTTGCCTTCTGGATCGGTCATCAGCGTCCAGGTATAGCCGTACTCGTCATGGTCGGCCACCCGCCTCGCGCCGAGGCCGACGAGCCGCGCGATCTCGGCTTCGACATCTGCCGTGACCACGTCCAGATGCATTCGATTCTTACCGACCTTCGGCTCCGGGACTCGGGCGAAGATCCACGTCGGTTCCTCGGCCTCCCCGACCTCTGCCCATCCGGCACGGTGGCGGCGGCCCGCGAAACCGATACTGGCGAATCCGCTGTCCGCTCCTTCGTCGAGCGGACGGCCGATTGCCGCGGACCAGAACCCTCCGACGAGGATCGGGTCGGCACAGTCGAAGGTCACACACGCGATCTTGACGCTCATCAACCTCCCTCTCGGCGGCAGCGCCGCTCACCCTCGCAGCAACTAGTCTTTCCCTGCGCCAAGGAGTCCGCAAGCAACGCCTCGTCCACAGCGATGACTCAGTCGAAGATCGCCCTGCCGGATCTCTGCCGCGCAGCGGCCCACGCGGATCTGCCGCGAAGCGGCACCATCCGCATCTGCCGCGTTGGGGGCGCGTTCCGGGTCAGGGATCGTCGAGCGGGCCACCGAGACGACCTCGATCGGGACGAACTGATGTCAGAGCGGGCGTAGATGATGCGTGACATGGCGAGATTCGAAGATGAAGACTTCACCGACGCTGAGTTTCGCGAGTGCGATCTGTCCCGCGCGCGGCTGATCGGGGTGGTGCTGCAGGACGCCGTGATCGACGGGCTGGTCAGCAACCTGGTGGTGAACGGGGTTGAGGTGGGCTCATACGTCGACGCCGAGCTGGACCGGCGTCATCCCGTGCGGTTACTGATCCGTTCGGCCGACCCAGCCGACCTGCGGCAAGCGCATCGACAGTTGCAGACCGGGTGGCGGGCGACGGTCGAGCGACTTGGCGAGATGCCCGACGGATCCGAGCATCGGCGTGTCGCAGGTGAATGGTCGGCGGTGCAGACTTTGCGGCACCTGGTATTCGTGCACGATTCGTGGTTTCGCCGCTGCTGCCTGGGCTCAGCTCGGCCGTTCACCGGGATCGGGTTGGCGTCACCGTTCGTGCCTGATCAGGAGGAGCAAGGCCTGGATCCGGCTGCGGACCCGTCACTCGACGACGTGCTAGCGGTGCGTGACGAGCAGGCCGCCGAGATGGAGCAGTGGCTGGCCACCGTGACGGCCGCGGAACTGTCGGCGGTCGCGCCGGTGCCGGCGGGATCGGGATGGCCGCCGTACGCCGCCGGGAAGTCCGTGCTGAAGTGCCTGCATGTTGTGCTGAACGAGGAGCGCGAACACCACGGCTTCTGCGTGCGCGATCTCGACCTACTCAAGTAGTGACCGCTGCGCGCAATCGTTTCGCAAGCCGATCGGCTACCGGTCGCGCCTTGCCGTGGATCCGACGTCAGCGGGGTCGAGCGGAATCTGGAGGTCCTGCTCGGCAGCAAGTACTTCGCCGCCGAAGGCCTCCTGAGCCGCGACTACGGCAGCTTGTCGGTCGTTTCCAGGCCAGAAATGCGTCAGCAACAGACGCGCCGCTCCTGCGCGTGCGGCCCACTGTCCGGCTTCCTTGGCAGTGAGCAGATTGCGGACGGCCTTCTCTGATTCCCCGGGACGGTCGGTCGCGTCGACGATGTAGAGACCGACGTTCCGCCCAAGTTCTGCCAGCAATGGGTCCGGACCTGTGTCGCCGGTGTAGGCAATAGCGACGGTCTGTGTGTCGAGGCGGATCCCCACGTTGGGAACGAAGTGTGGCAGTTGCACGCAGCTTAGGGTGAACGGTCCGATCTGATAGGAACCCGGTAAGTCGTGAACGTCGAACGCGCTCTGCAATTCGAGGTCGGGCTCCAGCCCTCCTAGACGGGCCAGCACCCCGGCTGGGCAGTAGAGCGGCAGCCGTTGAGCGGTAGGCCGGCCATAGCGGCGAATCCGAAGCAGGCCATGCAGGTCGATGCAGTGGTCCGGGTGTTCGTGGGTGATCACTACGGCGTCGACGTCGGCGTCGGGAAGATGGGCCAGCAGACGCGGCAAGGTGGCGTATCCGAGGTCGAGCACAACTCGGAAGCCATCCCAGTCGATCAAGAAGCCGCTACACGCCTGGCCCGGCTCAGGGTAGGCGCCCGTACCCCCCAGAACCGTCAACGTGCGCACGCAGACAGCCTCCCATTTCCGAGGCGACCGGTCCCGCCCGCGTGGGATGCGACAGGCGTCTTGGTCTCGATCAGGGATCCGCTTGCGGGCGTCAGAACGCCGGATGAGCGCACATCGTGGCCAACATCAAACTACCGGCTTTGCCGCCGACCGCGCGCAGAACGATGCTCGACTCTGGCCGCGCGCACCGGTCTGGCCGTGTGCGATGTAGTCGGCGATCCCGGACGGCCTCGGAAGGGCGGCTCCTGGGCGGCTCGACGCCGGCCGGTTAGGTTCGTGACCGGCCAGGCTGTGTTCGGATGGCCGCCAACGGCTAGGTTCTGGTGGCCGCTGTCAGATGCTCACGTCGGCTGACACCGTCGTGCGCGGTGGCCTGCGGTAGTGAAGGTCCGCTGTGGTGCGGCTTGCCCAGATGGTCGCTTGGATGCCGTCCATCGGCGGTGACCAGTCGCGCACGAGAACCGCGTGAACGTGCCGGTGATGAAGGATGACGCCGCCGCCTTGGCGTTTGACTGCGAACCA
>JAOPVG010000616.1 GCA_025966255.1 Jatrophihabitans sp. | reverse complement strand
CACCGCGACGTCGGTCAGCGTGACGTTGCCGGTGTTGCTGACCACGAACGTGTACGTGATCGTCTGCCCGACCGTGTACAGGGCGGCATCCATGGGCGAGGCCGACTTCACCACCGAGATGCCCGGTGCCGGTGGGATGGTCACCGTGGCCGGCGAGGGCGGGGCTGTCGGCGGCGGGGTCTCACCGGGCGGGGTGCCGGTCGCGGTGGCGACGTTGGTGATCTCGCCGGCGTCGATATCGGCCTGGGTCAGGACGTAGGTCGCGGTGCAGGTGGCCTGCGTCCCGGGCGCGAGAGAAGCCACCGTCGCGCCGCCACCAGTGCAGGACAGCGGTGACAGCGTGCCGGTGCCGGTGAAGCTGGTCTCGGCCACCGCGACGTCGGTCAGCGTGACGTTGCCGGTGTTGCTGACCACGAACGTGTACGTGATCGTCTGCCCGACCGTGTACAGGGCGGCGTCCATGGGCGAGGCCGACTTCACCACCGAGATGCCCGGTGCCGGTGGGATGGTCACCGTGGCCGGCGAGGGCGGGGCGGTCGGCGGCGGGGTCTCACCGGGCGGGGTGCCGGTCGCGGTCGCGGTGTTGCTGATCGTGCCGGCGTCCGCGTCAGCCTGCGTCACGGTGTAGGTAGCGGTGCACGTCTCGCCCAGACCCGGCGCCAATATCGACGACGGGCAGGTGATCGCCGACAGCGTCCCGGTTCCGGTGAAGCTGGTGTCGTTCACCGTGACGTCGGTGAGGGTGACGTTGCCGGTGTTGGTCACCACGAAGTTGTAGGTGACTGTGTCTCCGGCCTGACCGACCGTAGCCGGGACGGCGGACTTGGCCACCGTGATCCCCGGCACCGGTGGCGCGGGCACGACCACTGTCGAGGGCGGCGAGGTCGGTGGCGGCGTGTTCCCCGGCGGGGTGCCGGTGGCCGTGGCGATGTTGGTGACACCCCCGGCGTCGACGTCGGCCTGGGTGGTGACATAGGTCGCGGTGCAGGTCGCGTCGGCTGCCGGTGCGAGGGTGCCGATGGTTGTGCCGCCGCCCGGGCAGAACAGCGCCGACAGGGCGCCGGTGCCGGAGAAGGTGCCGTCGTCAACCGTGACGTTGGTCAGTGTCACGTTGCCGGTGTTGGTCACCAGGAAGGAGTAGGTGATCGTCTGCCCGGCGGCGGTGACGCTGGTCGGGGCGGCGGTCTTCGCCACCGTGAGCGCCGGGCTCGGGGTCGCGGGCACGGTTGCGGTCGACGACGGTGAGGTGGGCGGCGGGGTGGTGCCCGGCGGGGTGCCCGTTGCGGTCGCAGTGTTCGTCACCGAACCGGCATCGATGTCCGCTTGGGTGACGGTGTAGGTGGCGGTGCAGGTGACGGTGTCAGTCGGCGCCACCACGGCCGGTGGACAGGTCACGACCGGAGGCGTACCGGTGCCGGTGAACGCGGTCTCGGTAACGGTCGGGTCGGTGATCGTCACGTTCCCGGTGTTGGTCACCAGGAAGCTGTAGCTGACCGTGTCGCCGGCGTTGGCGACCGATGTCGGGTTCGCGGTCTTCACCAAGCTCAGCGCCGGCGCCGGGGGTGCGGTCACCGTCGCGTTGGACGGCGGCGACGTGGTGGGCGTGGTGGCCCCCGGTGCCGTGCCGTGCACGGTCGCAGTGTTGGTGATCGTGCCCGCATCCACGTCGGCCTGGGTGACGGTGTAGGTCGCGGTGCAGGTCTCGGTCGCGCCGGGCAGCAGCGTGTCAGTGGGACACGTCGCCACCGGTGCGGTCCCGGTGCCCGAGAAAGCAGTCTCGTCGACGCCGATGCCGGTCATGGTGACGTTGCCGCTGTTCGTGACGACGAACGAGTAGGTCACCGTCTGCCCGGCCGCGGTCACCGTCGACGGGTTCGCCGACTTGACCACCGTCATTGCGGGCGCGGCCGGGGTCGGGATCGTCGTGCTGGACGGCGGCGAAGTGGTGGGGGTGGTCGAGCCGGTGGGGATACCGGTCGCGGTCGCGGTGTTGGACACCGACCCGGAGTCGACGTCGGTCTGGGTCAGGGTGTACGACGCAGTGCAGATCTCCTGCACCCCGACCGCCAGGCTGGGCGACGGGCAGCTCGCCGGCGACAGCGCGCCGCTACCGCTGAACGCGGTCTCGTCGATCGTGATGTTGTTCATCGGCACGTTGCCGGTGTTGGTCACCACGAACGAGTACGTGATCACCTGTCCCGCGGTGAACGAGGCGGAGTCCGACGGGGACGCCGACTTCACCGCAGTCAGCGCCGGGGCGGGAGCGGTGGTTGGGGTGTGCGTGGTCGAGGGCGTCGAGATGGTCGGTGTCGTGATGCCTGGCGGCGTGCCGCTCGCGGTCGCGGAGTTGTCCACCGCGCCGGCCGTCACGTCGGCCGCGGTCACCGTGTAGGGGTTGTCAGCCGTGCACGTTTCCGACGTATCCGCCGCCAGCGTTGGCTGCGGGCAGGTCACCGGCCCGGCTTTCGCATCGGTCACCGCGATGCTGTTCATCGTCACCGCACCGGTGTTCGTGACCGTGAACGTGTAGGCGATCGTGTCCCCGGCGTCGGTGATCCCGTCGCCGTTCACGTCCACCGGCGTCCCGGCGTGCTTCACGATTGTCAGGCGGCCGGTGTTCGGGGTATTCGTCACGTCACATGCGTAGGCATCGGGCGTGGCGACGGTCAACGTCCAGTTCGGGGCGCTGCCGCCCGCGGTCACAGTGCCACCGGTGGTCGTGTCCGTACACGTGATCGTGCCGTCGTAATTGGCCAACGGGTCCGGCGAACCGGCCGCCATCGCATCCGTGATCATGTACGTCGCACCCTGCGTGACCGGCCAGTCGACGGTGGACGTCGTCGTGCCCGCACCGGTCGTCGAGGCCGACGTCAGCGCGGTGCCGCCGCTGGTCTTCAGCCCGACGGTGAACTGGTCAGCCGCCTGCACCCGGCCGGCGACCGTCTTGGACACCGTGATCGTGGGGATCGGGGCGGTCGCGCAGCGCGCACCGTCGTTGCCGCCCGACGGGGGACCGTTCGACAGCAGGATCGTCGCCCGGGTCACCGGATTGATCCGGTAGATATTGCCCGTCGAGTTGGCCGACACGTACAGGTTGCCCGCCGCGTCGGCGTAGGCCGCACCGAAAAAGTCAGTACTCGTGCCGGCCGCGGTGCCAAGATCGGTGACGGCGTGCGTGGCCGCGTTGAAGCTGACCAGATGGGCCGCACCGGTTCCGGCCGCTGACGCAGCGACGCCGTAGAACAGGCCGTTGATATAGGCCCAGTCCGCAGGGAACTGCCCAACGCTCGCGGGCGCAGTGATCGTCCCGCTGGCAACGACCGCGCCGAAGGTGGGCGAAGTGGGATTGGACAGGTCGAGCTCGTACCAGGGCTTGGCCACCGCAGTGCCGCCCGTCGTCGTGATCCAGAGGTGCCCGGCGTTGTCGAAGTCACCGATGTTGAACCCGGTCAACGACGCATCCACGCCCGCGGGGAGCCCAAGATTGCTCAGAGTGCCGTCCGCGTTGATCCGCACAAGCGTGTTGGTGTCGGCGTCCCAGCCGTAGAAGTAGTTGTCCAGCGTGTTGTAACCCACGGCGTTCACGCTGTCCGCTGTGGTGTCGATCTGCGTGGACGCGCCGGTGACCAGGTCAACCCGGTAGATCTGGTGCACCGTGGGCGACGGCGTCTGGAACAGGTAACCGAATGCGTCGCACGTCCACGGGTTCGGGGTGAACGTGACGGTGCTCGAACCGGGTGGGTTCAGGCCGGTCTCGGTGACGTTGGCCGGGCCGTTGGTGTAAGCGCTGGGCGTGGTCGACGTGACATTGACGGTGGCCGTGCACGAAGCCATCCCGGCGCTCAGGTTGCCCGTGACATGTACTGACGACGAGCCGGCAGCGGCCGTGATCGCGCCACTCGGGCAGGTCGTCGACGCGGCCGGCGAGGTGATCGTCAAACCGGCCGGTAGCGCGTCGGTGAACGACCAGCCGTTCTTCGCGGCCAGTTCAGAGGTGTTGGTGATCGTGAACGTCAGCGCCGACGAATTACCTAGCGGCACCGAAGCCGGGCTGAACGACTTGTCCAGCTGCGGCGTGACGTCCAGGATCTTGATGTTGTCGAAGGCGGCGTCGTTACCGGTGCCGGACCCGTTGGCGTTCGTCATAGTGATGCCGACCGACGAGCCGTTGAACAACACCGATCCGTTCGACGCGTAGGTCCCGATCCTGACGTCGGATCGGGCGGGCGCCGCGCCGACCGCAGGTGCGGTCACGAGGGTGGGTGACGTGCAGGCGTTGATCTGCCCACCGACCGGTGTGGTGGTCGCGCCGTTGGTCAGTGAGAAGTTGTACCGGGGCGCCGACACGGCGCAGTTGACCGCGGCGGTGTCGACGCTGAAGGTCAGGTACCGGCCGCTGCTGGAGGCCAGCGGGATCGGGTTGACCGTCTTGAACTCGGTGAGGTTCGCGCCCGGATTGTTCTCGGTGAAGGCGGCGACGGCGTGGTTGGTGGCCGGCGTGGCGGACCCCGCCAGCAGTCCAAGCCCGTAGGCGAGCTGACGGTTGGCGTCATAAAATGTAGAGCTACCGCAATTGGTTGCCGCGCCGTTCGGGGAGTTGAACTCGAGCACGTCGCCGTTGCAGCTCGTCAGCCACCCCGCTGCCGCGGTGTAGGTCGCCGATGTAGGCGCCGCGCCCGTGTACGCCGTGAGCAGGATCGGCGCCGTGCCGGTGTTCTCGAAATTCTCCGTGTATACCGTCGTCGGTGCTTGGGGAGCACCCGGCGTGCCCGGTACGGCCGAGGCAGGGGTGGTCCCCACGATTGCCGGAGCGACAACCGCCAGCGCTACCACCAGAAGGGTCGACGTGATCGACCCGATCGTGCGGCGCGGCGTCGATCGGCGGCGCTTCGCGCGACCGGCGCCACGATGACGCGCCACCCCACGGGACGAGTCGCGCTGGTGGCGGCGGCCGGGTGCGGATTCGTTATGCGAAGGGGAGGCTTCAGTGGGCATGGTGGGCGCTCCAGCGGCGTGACCGGCGAATGGACGTTCTTCCAGTCACCCGCCCCGGTGCACGTCACCGTGATCACGATGACGCCAGATGATCTACGTGATTAGTAGTCGATCAGCGCCCGTTTGTCTGTATTAAGACCGAAAGTTCACCCGACCGAGCATCAGGCTGGAGCAGGCCCAGGGCCCCAGCGCGGGCGATCGCTTGGTCGCGAGTGTTGGCATCGAGTTTGCGATACAGGCTGCGCAGGTGCGACTTCGCGGTGTTCACCGAGATGAACAAGTGCTCAGCGATCTGCGACTTCGACTCGCCCGCGGCCATGCGGGTGAGGAGCAGACGTTCCCGGCCGGTGAGCCGGACGAGTCCGACGTTGCGCGGGAACACCGGGACTACCGCCCGCAGCGCCGGGTTCGACAGGAAGTCGGCGTCGGCCGGGTCAAGGTGCTCGGCGATGGCCTCGAGTTCGGCGCGCGACACCGCGGCAAAAGGGCGCAGTGATGTCGAAGCACGCGCCGCTCTGATCGCGAAGCCGATGGCGTCGGCCGCCGAGCGCGGCTGCTCGAGGCGATGATGTGCGATGCCACGGATCAGCAGCATGTCGAGCTGGGTTCGGCGTCCACCGGTACGGCTGCTGGTGACGTCCCTGGTGCGGCGTAAGGCGGCAGCCGGCTGCCCGCCGAGCAGCGCGAGACGCGCATGGCCGACCTGAAGCATCGGATGGTGGCTGTGCGTTCCGTTGAGCACGCCGTTCGCTTCGTTGCCGCGACCGCAGGCCAGGAGTAGCTCGGCTTCCGTGGCGGCAAGCAGCGGGCCGGCGGTGGACCCGACGCCCGCTCGCGGGGCGTGGCGGGCGCGCACCTCATCGAGGATGCGAAGGCCGCCGACCGGGTCGCCGACGTACAGCGCGTGCTGGGCGCGGGCGTAGGCGGCGAAGGCCCAGTTCTGCTGGAACGGCGCATCGTCGTCCAAGTCGGCGAGCGCTGCCCCAGCGGCGGATGTGTCCAGCAGTTCCAGCGCCACGAGCGTCAGAGCGGTCTGGGCGAACGCCGATCCGGGACCGGAGAGTCGATTGATCGCGCTGGCCGAAGTCGCCGCACCACGCCGGTCCAGCCACGATCGCGCGCGCTCGACCTCGCCCCGCAGGGCCAGGGCGAGGGCGAGGATGCCGGCGGCGTCGCCGCTGAGTCGGGCGTTGGGAATGTCCGACGCGTAGTTGTATGCGTGCTCCAACGCTCGGGCGCCGCCCTCGAGGTCGTCGGCGAGCAACCGGATGACGCCAACACTCGTCGCCGTACCGGCCACCTGCTCGGCGACCTCGTCGTTATCGGCTCCTCGTGCGGCCGAGGCAACGTCTTCCAGCACGCCGGCCTGGCTGAGCGCGAGGTCGTAGCGACCGCGGCGGTCGAGGACGTGCAGCAGGGCAGTGCCGGTGTCCAGGACATCGGCGACGGATGACGACCGGGCGAGGTCGGCAACGTCCTCGGAGTCGGTGGCGGGCTGGAGTACAACATTGAGGACGTCGTCGTCGGGCTGGTGCAGGACGAGGTCTCGCACAGCGAGCGAGCGCGTGCTGCCGGAGATCACGTCGCGGGGGACCGCCATGACGGCCTGGAACAGCAGATCACGATGGCGCTCCATCAGCGTCCGCCAGCCGGCTTCGACGACCTCGATGATCAGTGCCTGATCTTGCGCGTCGAGAGCGTGCCGCAGCGCGCCCCCTGGCTGGTGGTGTTGCTGACACCAGCGCGCGACTCGGATGCGCACGGTCCGGGCCAGGTCAGGAGAGCGCTCGTTCAGCTCGGCCAGCAGGACCCGTCGAACGGCCGCCGGCCACCGGTAGGTGTCGCCGCCGCTGCTCATGCTGACGAACAGGAGGCCTGAGGCTTCCAGCCGGCGCAACTCGGTGGCGCCCGGGAATCCGGGACTGATGATCTCGGCCAGCTCTGGAGTCACTTCGGCCGGCACCGCACTGGCGAGGGCGAAGTCGAGCCGTTGCCGATCCCTCACCTCGGGAAGCAACCGATCCCGTAGATAGTCGCTTGCCGCCGACACGGCTTCGGCCGTGTCGGCCGTGTCGGCCGTGTCCCGCCTTCGCCGACTGGCGGGTCGAGCAAGGGCAAGAGCGATCGCCCTGGTCATCTCCGGCCACCCCCCGGCGTCGGCGTGCAGTTCCGCGGCCCGGCGGCGGTCGGCGGCGAGCCCGACGCTGCGCAGCAGTTCGGTGATCTCCTCGACCGTGAGCAGCAGGTCGCGCGGGTCGACCAGCGTGGCATCCAGGTCGGCGACCCGGTGCGGCCGGAAGTACCGACTGCTGCGCGTGCAGACGATCAGCCGTAGCTGCGGGGTGTCGCGCAGCAGTTCGAGCAGATCGGTCTCGATGTCGTCGTCGGTGATCCGTTCGAACTGGTCGATCACCAGGAGTACCGGCTCGGCGGATCCCGCGATCGCCCGGCGAAGTCGCGCGAGCATCGGCGTCGAATTCGTGCGGGTGGGACGAATGATGCCGGCCTGCTCGAGAGTGTCGTGGACCCGCTCCCACAACGAGGCGGTATCGGCCTCGGTCGCCGCCCGGACCCAACCAACTGCGCCGTCGAATCGATCCGCGTGCAGCCACTGCGCCAGGAGAGTTGTCTTGCCGAACCCCAGCGGCCCTCGCAACACGGTCAGCGGCGCCGCGGCGTCCAACTCCGACAGCAATCGTGGCCGTTCGACCACGTGTCGGGCCGTCCGCGGCACCTGTCGCGATCGAGCGATCCGGTGCGCCTCATGCCGCGGACTAGCTGCCGACCCGTCCTCCACCGAGGCGTCCTTCCTGAAAGACCGGCCCGACGTCGACCTGAACGCCCGCAAACCCGTGTCCCCCGGTGCTGCACCATGATCAACCAGCTGCGGGCGCGGCTCAACTCAAGGGTGATAGAGGGTTAATTCGAGATCCGGCAAATCAGACACCTCGGGACGAGAACCCCACGCCAGGGTGACAGGTGATGATCTTTGCTTTTCGCCGCGCGCACGAGGATTCATATCCGATACAAATCCAGGTGCTTCACCCAGGCACGACGTAGTCGGGCGGCACGGGGCGGGTGGGACAGCTACTCACACGCGTCCACACGCCGAGATCCGGGAGCCACTCTGTGCCCGAACGTTACGTGCCCAAGCATGCGTCCCTCAGCGGTACCGCGAAGGCGTCCACTGCTTTGCCGTCGTCGGCCTCCCCAGCGGGCGGGCGCCTGCGGCGGTGGTCGGCCGCCGGCACCGTCGTGGCGCTCGTCGGTGGCGTTATCAGCGCCATGACCATGGTCGCGGCGGCCCCGGCGGGCGCCGGGACGACGTCGGTCTCGACGTTCTCCAAGACGGGCACCAATCTGGCCAACAACTCCACTGCCGACTCGGTCACCGGCAGCGCTGGCTCCGCGCAGCCCGGGGACAAGGTCAAGTGGGTGATGCACTACGCCAACAAGACCGGCGCGGACGCCACGGTGAACATCGCCGACCCGCTCGGCGCGGGGCAGGCTTACGTGCCGAACTCGTTGCAGACTCCGCCGAACTTGACGCCCACGGTCACGGCGACCGACGTGGGGGCCAACGGAACCGTGCCGGCGGGGACCACCGTGGCCCATGCGCCCCTGTTCGCGGTGTCGACCGCTAACTTCAGCACCGTCGGCGGTGACGGCTACTCGGTGGAGGGCGCCGGCAACAACATCTACACCGTCTATCACCACTCGACCGACCCCACGACGGTGTTTTGCGCGACCATCGCGGGCGACTTCTGTGCCGGGTGGCCGACGAGCTCCCACACCAGCTACGTCAGCCCGATCGCGGGCACCCCGCTGGGTACGGGTGCCGCGAGCAGTTACACGACCGCGGGTGCGAACGGATCGTTCATCGCCAACGGGCGGCTGTACTGGCCGGTGGAGAACACTCAACCGGCGAACGGCCTGTACGAGGTCGGCGTGATGTGTTTGGACCTGGGCGCACTGACCAGCTGCGGGTTCACCCACCTCGACGACCAGACAAGTCCCCCCGTGAGTGGGACCGTAGGCCAGGTGGCCAGTGACGGGATCGTCGCGGGCGACGGCAACTACTACCTGTT
Organism: Jatrophihabitans sp.; assembly: GCA_025966255.1. Classification (GTDB taxonomy): domain Bacteria; phylum Actinomycetota; class Actinomycetes; order Mycobacteriales; family Jatrophihabitantaceae; genus Jatrophihabitans. The sequence continues at coordinate 2,586 of JAOPVG010000616.1, read as the reverse complement.
CGACGCCGCCGGAAACATGCTCTGCTTCAACGCGGGGTCGGGTGCGTGCGGTGTCACCGCCAGCACCGGGGGCCAGGCGGTCTTTGCCGGCGGCTACACCGCGAACATGCTGACCGCGGGCCGCTACGTATTCGTGACGTTCATCAACTCGGCCGGAGAGGTCTACACGTCCTGCCACGACACTGTGACCGCGTCGCTGTGCTCAGGGTTCCCGATCAACGGTGGGCCAGCGGCGAGTAGCAGCTTCCCCGACTTCATCGCGCCCGTGTTGTCGACGAGCGGCGCGCTCCTCGGCGTGTGCGACGTCAACAAGGCGCGTTGTAATTCGCCGACCGGGGCGCTTCTGGCCAACCCCTATGTGGGTTTTGCCGCGTTCGGTGATCCAGGCACCGGCGGCGGGTTCGGCGAGGGGGCGATCGTCGGGACCAAGTTCTACGCCGGCGACCCCACGACGCAGGCAATCGACTGTTTCGACTTCGCGCTGTGGAGCGGTACCGGCGTCGTTCCCAGCTGTGTCGGATACGCCGCCCCGGTCGACGCCCAGAACTACACGGTACGAGCCCTGGCGAACCTCCCCGGCTGCCTGGCCGCCAACGGCAACGCGGCCCAGATCATCGTCTTCAACCAGCAGACCGGCGGATCGTGCTCGTCCGCGTCGACCAGCTTGACCTTGGCGATCAGCGACTACTACTGCGACGGCCAGTCGGGGCACGCGACGGCATGGTCGACGCTCTCGCTGCCCGGGTTGAGCAGTTCGGCGTACAGCCAAGCAGCAGTGACGTTGTTCGGAGCGGACGGAAGCCCGTTGCCCGGCTGGACGAACGTGTCGTTCCCGCCCGGGTCGACGTCCCTGGACATCTCATCGATTCCGATCACCGGGAACACGTCCACGCTGACTGCGCAGGTGAACTTGATTGCGATCACGGATCTCAACGCGGTGCAGGCGTCGACCGTCCAATTGGCCTGGCAGGGCGACGAGATCGAGGTCTGCTTCCAGACCGTGATGCCGCAGGTTCCGTGTCTCGACACGGTCCCGGCCTCCAATCAGGCGACGGCCGTGACCACTGCCGGTGTGGTGTCCGACGCGCCGGGCGGCAACCCCAGCGGCAGCGCGACCTTCGACGTCACGCAGCCGGACTCGGCGTGCGCAATCGACTTCGCCAAGCGTGCGTCCCCGTCGCCGGCCGATCCCGGGGATACCGTGACCTACACGATCACGGCGCATAACACCGGCACCGCCGACTATGGCGCCGGCTCGCCGGCGTCGTTCACCGACGACCTGACTGCTGTGCTGACCGATTCGGCGTACCAGAACGACGTGTCGGCCACGTCCGGGACGGCGTTGTACAACTCGACGTCACACGTGCTGTCGTGGAGCGGGCCGCTGGCGGCCGGCGCCACCGTGACGGTGACGTACACGGTGAATATCGACAACCCTGACAACAACGGCACCCACCGGATGTCGAACCGGGTGGTGTCGCCGGATCCGTCGAACTGTCAGGTCGAGTCCAGCGACCCCAACTGCTTGGCCGAGGTCCCGATCTCGGGCTACACCGTGGCGAAGGTAGCCGCGATGTCGAAGGTGCACCCGGGCGACTCCGTGACCTACACGATCACGGTCACCAACATCGGCCAGGTCGACTACACCGCCGGCAAACCTGCGACGTTCGACGACGATCTGTCGCAGGTGATCGACGACGCCAGCTACAACAACGACGCGTCAGCGACTGCGGGCACACCGTCATACGACGCGAACACGCATGTGCTGTCGTGGAGCGGACCGTTGCCGGTCAACGGTCAGGTGACGATCCAGTACACGGTGACCGTGCAGGTACCGGATGCCGGTGACAAATTGCTGGCCAACACCGTGCAGCCGACGGGGCCGGGCGGGTCGTGTGCCGACGGCAGTCTCGCGCCGTGCCCGACCATCGAGGTGCCGGTTCAGTCCTACTCCGTGGCCAAGGTCGCATCGGCCGCTACCGTGCATCCCGGTGACAAGGTCACGTACACCGTCACCGTCACCAACACCGGTGCGGTGGCCTACACCGCCAGTGACCTCGCCTCGTTCACCGACGACCTGACCAAGGTGCTCGATGACGCGGCGTACAACGGCGACGCGAACGCATCCGACGGCACAGTCGGGTTCGCACCGGCGGATTCGACGCTGTCTTGGTCCGGGCCGCTGCCCGTCGAGGGGATGGTGACCGTCACGTACTCGGTGACGGTCGACGCTCCGGAAACGGGCGATTACTCGCTGGTCAATGCCGCAGTGCCGGACGCCCCCGGCGGTGCCTGCGCCGACGGCGCGTTGCCGAAGCCGTCCTGTTCACCGGTCGAGGTGCTGGTGCAGGCCTACTCGGTGGCCAAGGTCGCCTCCGCGGCCACCGTGCTGCCGGGCGGAACGGTGACGTACACGATTACGGTTACCAACACCGGCAAGGTGGACTACACCGAGGCTGCGCCTGCGTCCTTTGCCGACGACCTCACCAAGGTTCTCGACGACGCGACCTTCAGCGGTGATGCCCAGGCCAGTGCCGGGGCGGTCAACTACAGCGCTCCGACGCTGGCGTGGGCCGGGGCGTTGCC
>JAOPVG010000571.1 GCA_025966255.1 Jatrophihabitans sp. | reverse complement strand
TCGTGCTCATCGGCGCCGCGATCGTCATCGCGCTGGCCCGCCTTGACACCTCCGCGGTGACGGTCGACCACACCGTGGTGCGGATCAGCCCGCTCGTGGTCCTCTACCCGTTGCTCGGCGCCACCGGTGCGCTACTGCTGCTCGGCCGGCTCATCGGCACCCTGCTGCCCGGGGTCGGGCGCGACGCCCGGTGGGTACCCAACACGGCGTATCTGGCCCTGCGCCGCATCTCCCGTTCGCGCGCAGTGGTCGTCGGCCTGATCGTCGGCACCGCCCTGCCCTGCTGCCTGCTCATGTACGGCAGCACCGTCAGCGACACGGTCAGCCGCGAAGTCACCCAGAAGTATCAGACCAACCTCGGCGCCCCGCACGTGTTGCAGATCTACGGCGTGCACGGCGCCCTCATCCCGACCAAGGGCCACGGCACGCAGGTCGTCCTCTACGAGCAGGACACCCTCTTCGGCGACCAGCCCGGCTACGTGCTCGGCGTCGACCCGAAGACATTCGCCGAGTACGCCTTCGTCAACGACGCGCAGCGCCGCGCCGTCGACAAGCTCACGCCGGCGACCAGCAACTCGTCCGTCCCCGCGATCGTCGTCAACAACAGGGCGGGCAACACGACGAACCTCAAGATCAGCGAGACATCGCTCAAGCTCGAGCCCGTCGCCCAGATGCCCGTCTTCCCCGGCCTTCGGGTGGGCGCCTTCTCGATGATCGTCGTCAACCAGAAATCGCTGTCGCACATCGACAACGGCACCGAGCGCGGCAATCAGCTCTGGACCAACGATGCCGGCTACGGCGCGGCGCGACGCCTGGTCGAGGCGCGCGGCTACTCGGTGCTGTTCGAGCTCACGTCCAAGATCGTCGTCGGCACCACCGGACTGCTACCGGTCACCTGGGTCTTCGGGTATCTGCGCGCGCTGGCGATCCTGATCGGCATCGTTGCCCTCGCCGGCCTGGTGTTCGGTCTTGCGGCGCGTACCCGCAGTAGACGGGTGTCCTATGTCCTGAGCCGACGCATGGGTATGGCGAGGCTGACGCATGTCAACTCGCTGCTCATCGAGCTCGGCCTGGTGATCGGGCTCGGCTGGGTGGCCGGCTCGTCGCTCGGTCTCGGCTCGTTCGGGTTCATCTACCGGCGCCTGGACGTCTATCCCGAGCTGCCGCCGCCCCCAAGCTTCGCGGTGCCGTCGACGCCCCTCATGGCGACGGCCGTCATCGCCGCCGTCGTGGTCGTGCTGGCGAGCATCGCCTCGCACGCCCTGGCCGAACGCACGAGGCCGGCCGAGATCCTGCGGCTGGAGTGAGCCTCAGAGGAGTGGCAGGTAGCGCCGCAGCTCGAACGGGCTGACCTCGGCCCGGTAGTCGATCCACTCCTCCCGCTTGTTACGCAGGAAGTAGTCGAAGACGTGCTCACCCAGCGTCTCGGCCACGAGCTCGGAACCCTCCATGGCGCGCAACGCGTCGGCGAGGTTGTGCGGCAGTTCGTCGTAGCCCAGCGCGCGCCGCTCGACGTCGGACAAGGACCACACGTCGTCCTCCGCGCCGGCGGGCAGTTCGTAGCCCTCTTCAATGCCCTTCATCCCGGCCGCGAGAATGATCGCGAACGCGAGGTAGGGGTTGCAGGCGGAGTCCGGCGAACGCAGTTCCACGCGCGTGGAGTTGGCCTTGCCCGGCTTGTAGCGCGGCACCCGCACCAGGGCCGACCGGTTGGCGTGCCCCCAGCAGATGAACGTCGGTGCCTCGACGAGTGCGCCCGGCGCCCCGAAGCCCCACAGCCGCTTGTAGGAGTTCACCCACTGGTTCGTGACGGCGGTGATCTCCTTGGCGTGCACGAGCAGGCCGGCGATGAACGCGCGAGCGGTCTTGGACAGGTTCAGCGGATCGGACGGGTCGTGGAAGGCGTTCTGGTCACCCTCGAACAGCGACAGGTGGGTGTGCATGCCGCTGCCGGGCTGATGCTTGAACGGCTTGGGCATGAACGTCGCGTGCGCGCCGTGCGCGATCGCGACCTCCTTGATGACGTGCCGGAACGTCATCAGGTTGTCGGCCATCGACAGCGCATCCGCGTAGCGCAGGTCGATCTCCTGCTGGCCCGGCGCCACCTCGTGGTGGCTGAACTCGACGGAGATGCCGAGCGATTCCAGCGCGCCGACCGCGGCGCGGCGGAAGTCGTGCGCGACGTCGTGGCTGGTCATGTCGAAATAGCCGCCGTTGTCGATCGGCAGTGGCTCGGAGCCGTCGGTCGGACGGTTCTTCAGCAGGAAGAATTCGATCTCGGGGTGGGTGTAGAACGTGAACCCGCGCTCGGCGGCTCGGGACAACGCCCGCCGCAACACATAGCGGGGATCGGCCCACGACGGCGAGCCGTCGGGCATCTGGATGTCGCAGAACATCCGGGCCGAATCAGCCGGGCTGCCGTCGTTCTCCGGCAGGATCTGGAAGGTGCCGGGGTCAGGTCGGGCCAACATGTCGCTCTCGCTCGCCCGGCTGAATCCCTCGATCGCCGAACCGTCGAAACCGATCCCCTCTTCGAACGCGCCGTCGAGTTCCGCCGGCGCCACGGCCACCGACTTCAGCGTCCCCAGGACATCGGTGAACCAGAGGCGCACGAAGCGGATGTTGCGCTCTTCGAGCGTGCGTAAGACGAACTCTTGTTGACGGTCCACAACGCTCCAGTCTTGTGGCTTGGCGTTACCGGCAGATTACGCCGCCCACCGACGGCCCGGTGGAACGCCATGTGTCGCCAAACCGGGCCGGCCGAGCGATGAGCTCAGACGTTGCCGCCCTTGACCCACTGGCTCCATGGAAGGCTCCAGTCGCCGCCCTGGAAGACCTGGATCGCCGGGCCACCAGAGTTGATCACCTTGACGACGTCACCGACCACGGAGTTCTCGTAGTACCACTTCGCGTTGGTGTAGTTGAGGTTCAGGCAGCCGTGCGACACGTTGGTGTTGCCCTGCTGGTTGACC
>JAOPVG010000565.1 GCA_025966255.1 Jatrophihabitans sp. | reverse complement strand
ACCTACCTCGAGGGACTGCAACACGCGTCGGGCGCGTTTCCCAGCGTGATTCCGAGCGCCGACTCGGACGTGGACAGCACCGCGATGGCCGCGATGGCCCTGGCCCTGCTCCCCGACGACGCGACCGCCAAGGCCGCCGTCGACCGGGCGCTGGCCTGGATCGCGACTCAGCAGGAGAGCGACGGCGGCTTCCCGGGGGCAGCGGGCGATTCGACCAACTCCGCAGGCCTGGCCAGCCAGGCTCTGTCGCTCGACGGGTCGGCGCACCGCGCTGCGATCGACGACGCGGCGACCTTCCTCGCCGCCCGGCAGAACTCCGACGGCGGCTTCGACGTCTCGGTCGACGGGCAGGAGGGCTCGGACCTGCGGGCAAGTGCCCAAGCCGTCGCCGGCATCGTCGGAACCCCGCTCGGAACACTCACCGACGACATCACCCAGCCCGCGCCGAACCTCGACGTCGCCGCGGGAGCGCGCTATCTGGTCGGGCAACTCACTGACGGCACGCATCTCGAGTTCGCCGGCGGGTTCGGTCCGAACTACGGCGGCACGGCCGACGTCGCGCTGGCCCTCGCCGCGGCCGGTTCGGACGACGATGCCCTCGTCGCCGTCGTGAAGTACCTGAGCAAGCATGTGGCCGAGTACGCCGACCCGGCCGGCACCGGTCAGTTCCCAGGTCCGTACACCGGTGCCGCCGCCAAGCTCGCCGTGCTCGCCGAGGTCACCGGCCAGGACCCGCACGCCTTCGGCGGCTTCGACCTGCTCAAGGTGCTGACCGACCACGTCTGCACCGCGGCCGACACTGCGGGCACCTGCGTCGCGCCGGGGGACTTCTATCAGAACTTCTCGACCGTCTCGCAGGCCCTCGGCGTGCTGGCCCTGGCTCGCGCGGGCGTCGACGTGCCCAGCGCGGCGCTGGCCCGGCTCGAGGAACTGCAGTGTCCCGACGGCGGCTTCTCGAGCCTGCTCATCGCGGCCGGCGGGGCGTGCACGTCCGACGTCGACACGACCGGGTTCGCCCTGCAAGCCCTCGCGCTCGTGCCGACCGCGGCCGATGCGGTGGCTAAGGCCGTCAAGTTCCTCCGGGCCGGGCAGTTGTCGAGCGGCGGCTGGACCGGCGCCGCCGGGGAGAGCACCAACTCGACCGCGCTCGCGATCCAGGGCCTGCTCGCAGCCCCGGCCTCGGCCGACTTCGCAACGCCCGCTGCGGCCGAGCGCGCCGCAGGCATCCAGCCGCAGGCCACGCAGTCCGACCCGGCGGTCAAGGCCGCTCTCGGGTTCCTGGCCGCGCGGCAGAACCCCGACGGCGGGTTCGGCATCTCCACCGAGAGCCAGCCGAGCGACGAGGCCGCCACGGCCCAGGCCGTGCCCGCCGCCGCGCGCACGACCCTCGCCACCCTCGTCCACGAGATCTCACTGACGACCGTGCCCGGCGGCGGCGGTGGTACGCCGGTCCCGGGCTCGGGTTCCGGTTCGAACGGCGGTGGCGACACCCCAGCGGCCGGCGGCATCCGGCCAGCTGACACGGGTGCCCCGACCGGGGAGCTCCTGGGCCTCGCCGCCGTGCTGCTGCTCATCGGCGGGACGCTCTCGATCGCCGGTCGTCGTTCGCGAGTGGCGCTGGCCGGACGACACCGCCAGGCGGCGCAATGAGGCGCCTCGCGGCGCTGGCCGCGGCCGTGATCGGGTTTGCCGGCGTGACGCTGTCGGTGGCCTCGACGGCCGCTCCGGCGGCGGCGGCTCCGATCGGGCAGTGCACGATCAGCACCGGGACGATCATCGCCGTCGACTTCGGTGCGTTCCGTGGCCCGATCGTGCGGAGCTGCGGGACGAACCCGTCGACCGGCACCGGCGCACTGCGGGACGCGGGCTTCGGGACGACCGGCACGAAGCACGACGGTCCCGCGTTCATCTGCCGCCTGGGAAATCAAGCGTTCGACGGGGGCACCCAGTACCCGACCGACGACCCGTGCATCAACACCCCACCGGCCACCGCGTACTGGTCGTTCTGGGTCGCCCCACCCGGGCACCCCGATTGGACCTACGCCAAGCTCGGCGCGGCGAGCTACCAGCCGATGCCGGGTGAGGTCGAGCTGTGGCAGTTCGGCGGCTCCGGCGCGCCGAGCATCACCCCGGGTTCGCTGCGCGCGACGAACACGTCTCCGATCGGCGGCGGTGGCGCTGCGAGCACAACGGGCGCACATCAAGCGCGAACCTCCGGGAACCCGAAACCCGCCGGCGATAGCACCTTCGTGGCGTCCTCGCAGCCCCAGGGGCGGCGAGCGACGGGAGCAGCCCACCCCGCGTCGGCGCACCGCAGCGCGAGCGCCACCGGCAAGCATTCGTCGAGGGCGGCATGACCCGCCGCCGCGGCGTCATCGACCACGCCGGCCGACGCATCCGGTTCACTCGTCGCGAAGGCCGGCGGCCCCCACCTCGTCGATGCGACGCCGGCCCAGGCGCCCAGCACTGCGTACAGCAAATCACCCGGGCCGGTGATTGCCGGCCTCGTGCTTGTCGTCCTGCTGGTTATCGGGGCCGGGTGGACCGCGCTGCGTCGACGACGCGCCGACGCCGCGGCCAACTGACGGGCCCGAACCATGTCGATCCAGGTGCACGGCGCTCGCGTCCCGCGGGCGCTGCACCCGATCGCCTGGTGGCTGTGGGCGATCGGCATGGTGACGGCGGTCAGCCGCA
>JAOPVG010000544.1 GCA_025966255.1 Jatrophihabitans sp. | reverse complement strand
TCAGCCGGGTGGCCGCCGCCTGTCCGCCTTCGAGGGAGAACATGGTCCGCTCGACGAGTCCACCGCTGGACTCCGCCGCGGCCTCAAAGGCTTCGAGCTTGCGGCGCGACGGCACGTGATCGCTCGGCCCCAGGATCAAGCCGATTTTCTCGTGGCCCAGGGAGACGAGGTGTCCATAGGCCTGCTCCACCGCAACGTCGTCATCGGTGGACAAACGGGGGAAGTCCAGGTGCTCGGCGGCGGCGTTGATGAGGACGAGCGGCAGACGCAGCTTGAGCAGCCGCTTGTAGTGATCGTGGTGCGCGTCGGCCTCGGCGTACTGCCCGCCGGCAAAGACGATCCCGGACACCTGGCGCTCGAGAAGCATGTCGACGTATTCGGTCTCGGACATGCTGCCGGTCCGCGTACACAGCACGGAGTTGAACCCGCGCTGGGCCAGCGCCCCGCTGATCACCTCGGCCAGGGCGGGAAAGATCGGGTTCGAGAGCTCCGGGACGATCAGCCCGACCATCCGCGCCCGGCCCCGACGCAGCTGGGTGGGGCGTTCGTAGCCGATAACGTCCAGCGCGGTGAGAACGGCCTCGCGGGTGGCGTCGGAGATGCCGGCCTTGCCGTTGAGGACGCGGCTGACGGTCGCCTCGCTGACGCCGGCCTGCTTCGCTACGGCAGCGAGATGTCGGGCCACGCGGCAACTATAGGACCGAAATCGTGTAAGCCGTTGCTAGACCGACAGGATTCGCCGCAAGCGCCGCAGTCCCCAATGCAGAGCCAGCCCGCCGAGCACGAGCAAATAGCCGGCCGAAAGCAGCAGCGCGGCGTCGACCTGGCCCAACGCCGGCCCGCGCAGGAGCTGGATCGCTTGATAGAGCGGCAGGCACTCGACGGCCACCTGCACCGGGCGCGGATAGACCCCGAGCGGGTAGAACGTGGTCGCGAACAGGAACATCGGCAGCATCACCAGCTGCACGAATTGGAAGTCGGGGAAGCCGCGCACCCACGTCGCCACGAGAAGACCGACGCAGGCGAAGCAGAAGCCGATGACGGCCGCTCCCAGAACGCCGAGCAGCACCCACGGCGACGCGACCAAGCCGAAGACCGCGATCACGCCCAGGAAGCCGACCGTGATCATCACCGACCGGAGCACCGCCCACGCGATTTCTCCGACGGCGACCTCGCCCACGCTCATCGGCGTGGCCAGGATGGGCTGGTAGATCCGTTCCACCGCAAGCCGGTTGTACATGAGGAAAGCAGTCTCGTTGAGGGCTCCGTTCATCGCCGCTGTGGCCAGCAGCGCCGGGGCGACGAACTCCGGATAGCCCACCGATGGCGCACCGAGACCGGGCAGGTGGCCCACGAGTACGCCGACGCCGAGGCCGATGGACCCGAGATAGAGGATCGGTTCCAAGATCTCCGCAAGAAGTAGCGCCCAGGTGTGCCGGTAGATCCGCAGATTGCGTTCGATCATCACTGCCACCGGACGCGCCCGTTCGTATCGCGCCGTGGTCATGCGGTCAGCACCCGCTGAAAGGTGCGGGCGCCGACGGCCAGGCCGCCGACGACAAGTACGGCGAGGTAGCTCGAATGGCCCACCACGGCGAGCGGATCGGCGTCACCGAGGCTTACCGACCGGCACAGTTGGACGCCCTGGTAGAGCGGCGTACAGCGAGCGACCGCCTGCAGCCAGCCCGGCAGTTGCGCCACGGCGAAGAACGTCCCGGAGAACATGTAGAGCGGCATGATCACGAACCGGAACCCGCCGTTGAGCAGTGCCGGTCGCTCGACCGTCACGGCCCAGGCCGCCACCGGTGTGGCGAACGCGAGGCCGGTGAGCGTGGCGGCGAGGACGAGCGGCCCGACCCGGCTCGCCGGCACTGCCCCGAACGCCCAGGCCACGATCGCAAACGTCGTCGCGCTGGTGAGGATCCGGAATCCGATGAACAGCAGGTGCCCGAGCAGCGCGTCAAGCGGGCTGAGCGGAGTCGCGGTCGCCACGCGGTACACACCGGCGCGCCGCGCGGAGACGTGCACCGGGCCGGCTGACTCGATGTACGCCGTCTGCATCATCGCGGCCGCGAGCAGGCCGGGCGCGAGGAAGGCGAGGTAGCTGCTGCCGTGCAGGTAGGCGCTGTGCTCGTGGTCGACGAGCTTGCCGAGTCCGAAGCCGAGCGCGGCAAGGAACAGCGCCGGGTTGGCCACACTGATCACGATCGTGCCGCGCCACGTGCGCCGGTAGCGCAACAGCCAGTACCGCCACGCCTGGGTGACGCCGTCCGCCGAGAGCTGCATCGCTACTCGATGAGCGATCGGCCGGTGAGGTACAGGAAGACATCCTCGAGCGTCGCGCGGCGGACCAGGGCGTCCAGTCCGCCGAGGCCGCGTTCGTGGGCCCGGGCGAGGGCGCGCTCGCCGTCGTCGGTGTAGCAGAGCAGCCGGTCAGCGAGCACCTCGATCCGGTCGGCCACGCCGTAGGCCCGCGCCGCGACGGCCGCGCCGGTGCCCGGCTCGATCAGCAGCTCGAGCACCTCGCGCGTCACGTGCGTGTCGATGAGCGCGCGAGGCGAGCCGGTGGCCACCACTCGGCCGTGATCCATCACGACGAGCCGGTCGCACAGTCGCTCGGCCTCGTCCATGTAATGAGTGGTGAGGACGAGCGTGACGCCCTGGCGCTTCAGCTCGAACAGCCGCTCCCACAGCAGATGCCGCGCCTGCGGATCGAGGCCGGTGGTCGGCTCGTCCAGCAGCAGCAGGTCGGGCGTGTTCATGAGCGAGCGGGCGATGGTGAGCCGGCGGCGCATCCCGCCTGACAACGCCTGGACGCGCGCGTCGGCCTTGTCGGTCAGGCGGGCGAACTCGAGTAGCTCCGCAGAGCGTTCGGCGATCGCGATGCGCGACATGCCGAAGTAGCGGCCGTAGATCAGCAGGTTCTCGCCGACGGTGAGCTCGGGATCGAGCAGGTCGTCCTGCGGCACCGAGCCGATGCGGGCCCGGATGCGCTTGCCGGAGTCGGCCGCGTCCATACCGAGGATCTGCAGCGTGCCGCCGGTCGGGGGAGAGACGCACCCGATCATGCGCATCGTCGATGACTTGCCGGCGCCGTTCGGGCCGAGGAAGCCGAAGGCCTCGGCGCTGTGCACCTCGAAGTCGATGGCGTCAACGGCGGTGAATGCCGATCCGGCCTTGCCGGGCGGGTAGGTCTTGGTCAGGCCGCGGGCGCTGACGACCGACGTCCGTGAGCTGACTGACACGCCCGAGAGTCTGACAGCTCCCCCGCAGACGGCCAACATATATCCGCAAAAAACGAACTGGGCGAGGATCCCCACAGGTCGACCCCTGCGACCGATCCGGCTGAGTTCGGGAAAGTCCAAGCCAGCTGGTCCGGCCCGAGAAACACTGGTGCCATGACCGACACGACATCGCGTCCCGCCCCGCCCCCTCAGGTCTGGCCGACGCTGCGCGCCCGCAACGCCCGTGAGCTCATCCGCTTCCTCGTCGACGTCGTCGGTTTCGAGGACACCGTCGTCTACGGCGACGCCGACACGGTCGAGCACGCCCAGCTGTCCTGGCCACTCGGCGGCGGCGTCATGCTGGGCTCGGTGCGCGAGGCCGACTCCGACGACCGGTGGCCGCTGAAGCCCGGCTCGTTCGGCGCGTATGTGGTCACCGACGATCCGGACGGCCTGTTCGCCCGCGTCAAAGCCGGCGGTGCGGAGATCACCGACGAACTCGAGGACAAGGACTACGGATCGCGGGACTTCGCCATCCTCGATCCCGAGGGCAACCGGTGGTCCTTCGGCACCTATCGGGGCGAGCCCCGGCGTTCGTGATCACGTCTTCGCGTCACGTGTTCGTTGCGCTGGTGCAACCGAACTTCCCTCGAAAACCTGTCCGCGAGGCGACCACGAACGCGACGAGCGCTCGCGCGAAGAGCCGCCGGCCGCCACGCCGGCCGAGCGAAGCGAGGTGCGGCGGAGGCACCCACTCCGAGCGGAGCGAGGAGGTGCCGCCAGAGCGACGCCCCCGGGATGGGAGAGCGACGCCCCCGGCGGATGGGAATAGCGCGCGACGCCCGTAGACTGGGCGCCGTCAGCGTCCGGGGTGTGGCGCAGCTTGGTAGCGCACTCGCTTTGGGAGCGAGGGGCCGTGGGTTCGAATCCCGCCACCCCGACCAGCAATCCCCGCGGTTCCGGGCATCGACCCCGAGTTCGAGCGCCCTGCGATCGCCTCAGATCTCACGCAATCTCACGCTTTCGTGCCCTTAGGCGGCAGACGCCACTCCTCGCGGTAGTCCGGGTGGTCGGCGTAGCGGCTGGCGATCGGGCGCAGCGCTCGGCCGTAGCCGCCCGTCGAATCGGAGACCGTCTTGGCTGAGGACCATCGGGCGACGTGATGAAGGGCCTGAGTGTCGACGTTCGGGTCTTCCGCGGTTCTCGCGCGCAGGAAGGCGATGAGAGTTGTTGTAATCGGGCCACCCGTCCCATCGCCGAACAGAATGTTCAGCGCTCGCGGAGTTCGTGGATCCGGACGCAGATCAGACCCGGTCGTCGGCGGTCGGGCAAGCCGGGGGACGATGCCGTTTCCTGCGATCTGCCGCCGCCCGAGCCCTGCGCCCATAGCGCCGGCACCTACTTC
>JAOPVG010000530.1 GCA_025966255.1 Jatrophihabitans sp. | reverse complement strand
TCCGGGACGATCGCCGAGGGCACCATGGCCGCGCTGCGCTTCGAGGTGCTGGGCATGAAGGACGGCCGGCCGGTGTGCGTGCTCGAGCACATCACCCGGCTGCGTCCGGATCTCGCCCCCGACTGGCCGCAGCCGACGGGGAAGGGTTGCTACCGGGTCAAGGTCAGTGGCGAGCCGAACTACACGCTCGACCTGCAGCTGATGGGCACCGACGGAGACCACAACACGGCGGGCCTCAAGGCCACGGCAATGCGACTGGTGAACGCAGTCGAGGCCGTGGTCGATGCGAAATCCGGTCTGGTGACCGCGCTCGACCTACCGCTGATCACTGGCCGCGGGCTCGTCAGCTAGCTACCGCTAGGCCTCGGCCGGCACGCTTTCCGGCGCGGCAACGTCGGCGCCGACCGGGACGGGCTCGCGCGGCCGGCGCGTCCGGCTCGGCAGCACCAGCAACGCCACCAGGGCGGCGACGACCAGCAGCACCGACGACACCGCGAACGCGCGGGTGTAGCCGTCGGTCTGCGCGACGAGTGGACCCGATGCGGCGGTGGCGTTCATGCGCGAGGCAGCGATGGTGAGCAGCGCCGCGAGGCCCAGCGAACCGCCCACCTGGCGGGTGGTGTTGATCAGGCCGGAAGCGAGGCCGGCGTCGCGGCGATCGACGCCGGTGGTCGCCGACAGCGTGACCGGCACGAACGACAGCCCGATACCGAAGGTGATGATCGCGCCCGGCAACCCGATGTGCAGCGCGTAGGAACTCGTCGCGTCCAGGCGGGAGAGCAGCAGGAGCCCAGACGCGGCGATGAGCGGACCGGCGACCAGCAGTGGCCGGGTGCCGAGGCGCTCGACGAGGCGCGATGAGATCTGGGTGCCGATGATGATGGCCAGTGGCATGGGCAGGAAGGCAAAGCCCGCCCGCAGCGGACTGTAGGCCTGCACGTCCTGCAAGTACTGGGACAGGAAGAAGAACAGCGCGAACATCACTGACCCGATCAGCGTCATGATCAGGTTCGCGCCGGTGAGGGCTCGGGACCGGAACAGCCGCAGCGGCACCAGCGGGTGGCGGTGCCTGCTCTCGACGAGCAGGAAGGCAGCGATGAGCGCGACGCCCGCGCCGAGGAAGCCGAGGACGTACGCCGAGCCCCAACTGTGCGCGTCAGTCGAGACGATGCCGTACGTCAGAGCAACCAGGCCGCCGGTGATGGTGAGGGCGCCGGCCCAGTCGAGCGTCGGCCGCTCCCCTTCCGCGCGCGATTCGGCGATGGCGAAACGGGCGACGACGAGGACGAGAACGCCGATCGGGACATTGATGAACAGGATCCAGCGCCAGGACAGCAGATCGGTCAGCACGCCGCCGGCGAGAACGCCGGTTGCCCCGCCCGCGCCGGCCACCGCGCTCCACATGCCCAGTGCGCGGGCCCGGGCGCGCGGGTCGACGAACGTAGTCGTGAGGATCGTGAGGGTTGCCGGGGACAGCACGGCCCCGCCGAGGCCCTGCAGGGCGCGGGCCGCGATGAGTTCGCCGCCCGTCTGAGCCAGACCACCGAGCAACGAGGTGAGGGAGAAGAGGCCGACGCCGATGAGGAAGAGGCGCCGACGGCCCCAGAGGTCAGCGGCCCGACCACCGAGGAGAAGGAAGCCGGCGAAGGTGAGCGTGTAGGCGTTCAGCACCCACGCGAGCCCGTTCTGGGACATGTGGAGATCGGTCTTCATGGCCGGGAGCGCGACGTTCACGATGCTGATATCCAGCACCACCATGAACTGGGCGACGCAGACGACGGCGAGGATCAGGGCAGCAGGTCGGGAGCGGGAGGCATCCAGGCCGCGCTTCCTCAATTGTGGAGCATTCACCTCGGGCACAGCGTCGGCTGCGGCCGCGACTATTCCCCGGCCCGGCATTTTGTGACGACCTGGTGCGACGACCTGCAAAGCTGGACCGGTGAAGCTGAAGCTCGATCTGCACGATATCTACAACCGCGGGGACGAGATCGAGAAGGCCCTGCACGGGATCCTCGATGAGGCGATTGCGAAGAAGGCGCCGCTCATCGAGATCATCCCCGGCAAGGGATCGGGCCAGCTGAAGAAGCGCGTGCTGCGATTCCTCGATCAGAAGGAGATCAGGGCGCTGTACCACCGCGTCGAGAAGGACTCCGACAACTTCGGCCGCGTCTTCGTCCACATGCTCCCGAAGAACAGCAAGCCCTCGCGCAAGGGCAAGCGGCACCACTAGGAGGGTCGCGCAGGTGGGGCGGTCACCTGGACGGCACCTCCGCGGCGGCTTCGCGCGGGCACGACCTGCGCTCCAGCCCGTACCGGACATGTTCTGGAGCGACCGGTACGGACAGCTCGAAGACCTTCGCGATTACGGCTTGGGTGCCCAGGGCGACGGAGTGGCCTTGGCGCCGAAGTAGTCGCCGCCCTTGGCCCGGACGTCGTCGGTGCCCCAGTCGACCGGGGCGTCAGTGCGCGGAAAGTGCTTGCGGCAGTGGATGTAGCTGCTCTCCAGCCGCAGGACGACCCATCGTTCGGGCGCCCGCCCGGGCTGCGGCCGCGCGGCAACCTCGGGATGCGCGTCGAGCATGTCCTCGGCCTCGAGGATCGTGGCTTCGCCGCGGAGGTGCAGGCCGATCCGATCGTCCTGGTCGAGGAACATCAGATGCGCCCAGGGGTTCTTCACCAGGTTGCCGAGCGTGGTCATGACGCCGTTGCCGCGTAGCTCCGGCCAGCACACCGTGCGCTCGTTCAGGGCCGAGACGAAGCCGGGTTCCCCGAAGCGCACCGACGCGTCGGGCCGGCCGTCGGGATCGGCGGTCGCGACGACGACCTGGGTCTGCCGGCCCAGGAACTCGACCATCCGCGGGGTCAGCGTGTCGAGCATCTGGTCCTGGTAGAACCGCTCGGCCCGATCCCGCGTGCCGTATTGATCTTGAAGGAGGTGCTCGCCGTCGGATCCCGGCTGCGGCTTGCGCCTGGCGCTCATGATCTTGTCTCCTATTTCAGTCCAAATCACGTTACATGGGGCCACCAGGCTGGGCGCTACAGTGAACCCGGACTTCACCTGGAGGCACAGTTATGGGGCTTCGCCGGGCCCTCGGTATGTGGCGCTCTGTTGAGGAAAACAGCAGGGAGCGTCGGTCGCGTCGCGCCGTGGAAGTGCCCATCCGCCGGCACCAGGCCGACCCGGTCACCGGGCAACTGATCGTGGCCCGAGCGCCCCTGCCGCAACGGGATCGCGTCGGCGGCGGCCTCGTCGTCGGGTCGGCCGAGCTCCGCCAGGCGCCGATCGAAATACCCCCTTTTTACGAGCCGGTCACGGAGCAGATTCCGGTCATTCTTCCGCCGCCCGTCGCACCACCCCCGCCCGTCGCACCACCGCGGCCCGTCCCGGTCCCTCGCGCTGCCCCGGCACCTGCTGCCCCTGCCCCCACACCTCGATTTGTCGCGCCCCAGCCCACACAGCACGACCGGGCGCTGGTTCGGCAGGCCTGGGATGTCGTGAGCGGACGGGCCGACCAGCTCGTCCGCAACTTCTACGCCGAAGTGTTCCTCGCGCTCGGTGACGAAGCGTTACAGATGTTCCCGTCCGACATGGTCACGCAACGCGATGACTTCGGCCGGGCGCTCGTGCAGTGGGTGGTCACCGACGACCCGGAGGCGATGAGCGCCCACCTCACCCAACTCGGCGCCGACCATCGCAAGTTCGACGTCGCACCTCGGCATTACGAGGCCGCCGGCCTTGCGCTCGTGAGTGCGTGGAGCCATCTCGCCGGCTCGGCGTGGACACCGCAGCTCGAAGCAGCAGTGGTCGGCAGCTACACCCGGCTGGCCAGCGTCATGATCGACGGTGCGATGCGCACGCGGGACCAGCCGGCGTCGTGGGGCGCCACGGTGATCGCGCACGAGCGGATTCTCGGCGACTTCGCC
The DNA here is from genome assembly GCA_025966255.1 of Jatrophihabitans sp. Taxonomy (GTDB): domain Bacteria; phylum Actinomycetota; class Actinomycetes; order Mycobacteriales; family Jatrophihabitantaceae; genus Jatrophihabitans. The sequence goes on along the minus strand of JAOPVG010000530.1, from coordinate 556 downwards.
GTGCTGCGGATCCAGCCCGACGCCCCGTACTCCTACAAGGCCGGGCAGTACCTGACGCTCGAGTTGGCCAGCCATCGCCGCCAGTGGCGGCAGATGTCGATCGCCAGCGCGCCCCGCGCGGACAACACGTTCGACATCCACGTCCGCGCCGTCACAGTGACCGGCGTCTCAGCCGCGCTGGTCATGCACACGAAGCCCGGGGCGCGGCTGCGGCTCGGCCCGCCGCGCGGCAACGACTTGGTCGTCGAGCCCGGCACTGTTCCGGGCGGGCTGCTCTGCGTCTGCTCGGGCACCGGCTCCGCGCCGATCTCAGCCGTGGTCGAGTCGATCATGGGCTGGCGTGACTGCCCACCGCTGTACGCCTTCGTGGGTGGCCGGACGACGAAGGACATGTATCCCGTCGACCAGCTCAACCAGCTCGCCCGGGACGGCGGCAAGGCCGAGCGGGTGCGCGTCTACGGCGTGGTGTCCGACGATCCCGACTACACCGGCTACCGCGGCCGGGTCGAGCAGGTCGTGCCGAATCTCCTCGACTGGGCCGGGCTCAGCGTGGACG
>JAOPVG010000526.1 GCA_025966255.1 Jatrophihabitans sp. | reverse complement strand
CCGACTCGTCGATGGGCGCGTACGTCGAGATCGACTCAGCGCCGCGCATGACGTTGATGGCGTTGACGTAGAACTCGCCGGCCACCCGGGCCGTCTGCTTGTCCTTGCCGAAGCTGAACATGCCCACGCCGGGGACGAGCACGATCGCCGGGTCGGCGCCGCGCATCGGGGGCGAGTCCGGCGTCGAGTACTTCTGGTAGTACGCGGCGTAGTCGTCGCGGTAGGCGGCGTGCAGCTCCGTCAACCGGGCGATGACGTCCTCGAGCGGGGCCGCCGGCGGCAGGTCCAGGACCATCGGCCGCACCTTCGTGCGCAGGAAGTGATCGGGGCACGACGTGCCGAGTGCGGCCAGGCGCGGGTGCTCGGCGCGGGTCACGAAGTCGAGCACTACGTCGGAGTCGGTGAAGTGCCCCACCTGCGGCCGGTCGGTCGAGGCGAGTCCGCGCAGCACCGGGGCGAGGGCGGCGGCGCGCACCTGCCGCTCGGCCCCGGGCAGCGTCTCGTGGATCACCGCGCCGAACGGCTCGGGCCGGCCGCGGTCGGCGAGAAAGGCCTCGGCGGTCCGGATGATCTCCAGCGAGTTCGCCTCGCACTGCTCACTCGTCGAGGCCCAGGCGGTGATGCCGTGGCCACCGAGCACGCAGCCGATGGCCTGCGGGTTGGCTGAAGCGACGGCCGAGATCTCCAAACCCAGCTGGAACCCGGGCCGGCGCCACGGCACCCACACGACGCGGTCGCCGAAGCACTCGGCGGTCAGCCGCTCGCCGTCGGCGGCCGTCGCGAACGCGATGCCGGAGTCGGGGTGCAGGTGGTCGACGTGCGGCTGATCGACGAGGCCGTGCATCGCCGTGTCGATCGACGGCGCCGCGCCGCCCTTGCCGTGCAGGCAGTAGTCGAACGCGGCGACCATCTCGTCCTCACGCCCGACGCCGGGGTAAACGTCGACCAGCGCGCGCAGCCGATCGAGGCGCAGCACCGCCAGCCCGGCCGCCTTCAGTGTGCCGAGGTCACCGCCGGATCCCTTCACCCAGAGCAGGTCCACCGGCTCGGACGTGACGGGGTCGATGGCGCTGCCCTTGGCCGAGGTGTTGCCGCCCGCGTAGTTGGTGTTGCGGGGGTCGGCTCCGAGCCGGTTGGACCGGGCGATCAGTTCGGCAACGGTAGACGGTTCAGACATGTGGTTCCTCTGCTGGTTCTGTCGGTGTCCCACGGTTTGCACCCGCCCGCGTCGCTAACTCGCGTCCGAACGCGGAGTTAGCGGCGGCTGCGGGTGCAAACCGGGTCGTGAGGGAGCCGGACACGAGGCTAGGCGCCCCAGCCGGCCTGCTGGCCGCCGACCCGATCCGCGACGATGCGCTCGGGGTAGCCGGACCTCGCATACGCGGCCATCGGGTTGGGATCCAGCCCCTGCTCGGAGCGCAGCTCAGCGAGCAAGGGCCGGACGTCGGTGTTGTAGGCATCCATCAGGACGGCGTTCGCGCCGAGAACGTCGCCCGCCTGCTGGGCCGCGGCGAGGGCGTCCAGGTCGACGAGCAGCGCCTTCGCCGACGCCTCCTGCACGTTCATCACCGAGCGGATCTGGCCGGGGATCTTCGGTTCGATGTTGTGGCACTGGTCGAGCATGAACGCGATGTCGGTGTCGACGTCGAAGCCGCCGGCGGTCGCCACCTCGAACAGGATCCGGAACAGCTGGAACGGATCGGCGCTGCCGACCATGAGGTCGTCGTCGGCGTAGAAGCGCGAGTTGAAGTCGAACGCGCCGAGCTTCCCGGCCCGCATCAGGAACGCGACGATGAACTCGATGTTGGTGCCCGGAGCGTGGTGGCCGGTGTCGACACACACCTTCGCCTGCGGACCCAGCTCGAGACAGTGCGCGTACGACGTGCCCCAGTCGGGCACATCCATCGTGTAGAACGCCGGCTCGAACAGCTTGTACTCGAGGATCAGCCGCTGGTGTTCGCCGAGGCGGTCGTACACCGCGCGCAGTCCCTCGGCGAGGCGGTCCTGCCGGGCCCGGATGTTGTCCTGGCCCGGGTAGTTCGTGCCGTCGGAGAACCACAGCTTGAGGTCGCGGGAGCCGGTCTGATCCATGACGTCCACGCACTCGAAGAGATGGTCGAGCGCCTTGCGCCGGATCCGCGGATCGGGGTTGGTGATGCTGCCCAGCATGAAGTCGTCGTCCTGGAAGACGTTCGCGTTGATCGTGCCGAGTTCGATGCCGAGATCCTTCGCCGCGGCCGCCAGTACGGCGTAGTCGTCGACCTTGTCCCACGGGATGTGCAATGCCACTCTCGGCGCCACCCCGGTGTAGCGGTGGACCTGGGCGGCGTCGGCGATCTTCTCGAACGCGTCCCGCGGCACACCGGCCTGCGCAAACACCTTGAACCGGGTGCCGGAGTTGCCGAACGCCCACGACGGCAACTCGATGCGCTGCCTGCGAAGGACCGTGGTGACGGCTTCACGGTCGACCATGACTGACCTGCTTTCGTTGCTTTGTACTGCACTCATAAGGCGACTTCGATCAGCTCGACACCGAGCAGGTCCGCCGTCGCCCGCAGCTCGGGGAGGAGGTCGCCCACGCCGAGCGCCCAGTGGTGCGAGATGCCGGTGGCGCTCCACGCGTCGACCCACTCACCGGGGTCGCCGCCGAAATCGACACGGGATGTGGTGTTGCCGATCTGCAGCACCGGCCCGGGCACGACGGTGCCGGTCGAGGCGACGAAGCGGAACGAGCCGTCGCGCTGCTGAGCGATGCCGAAGGTGGTGACGGGCCCGTGCTTGACGTCGAACTCGACGGACACGCCCCAGCCGCGCTTGCCGTGGTAGACGCCGAGCCCGCGGAGCAGCGGCCGGCGCTCGCTGATCGCGAGGTGCGCGGGGCCGTCGTGGCCCATCTCCACCACGTGGTCGCGGAAGTTCAGCGCCTGTAGCTCGGTGAACGAGCCGCCGCCGCCGAGGCGGTCGACGACCAGCATCGCCAGCGAGGTGCGCAGCTCGTACTCTCCGCAGGCCGGGATGCCGCGCGCGGTGAGCAGGGACGCGCCGAGAATCATGCCCGCGCCGAGGCGTTCGTGCTGCTCGCCCTCGAGGCCGCGGTGGTAGTAGGCCAGGCTGTCCAGCCCGAAGTCGGCGGCGAGGCGGTCGAGGCCCACGGACACCTTCGCCGCCCACCGGAAGTCCTCCTCGACCACCGAGTCGGCGACCTCGAAGACATCCTGGGCGAGCGCGATCCGCTGGTCGATCTCGGCCTCGGTGATTGCATCGACGCGCACCCGCAGGTCGTCGAACTCGAGCACCTCGATGTGGCCGCCGAAGTTGGCCGGCACGAGCGTGAGATCGGTCGAGACGTCGAGCATGCCGGGGTACAGGTGGCCCATGAGCCCGTGCCGTCCGGTGCGCAGCGCTCCGCGCACGCCGGCGGCCTTGATCCAGCGGCCGATGCGCGCCCACGCCCGCTCGTCCTCGAGATAGCCCGACACCGAGCGGAACGGCACGCCGAGGCGCAGGAAGGTATTGGCCATCTCCGGCAGGGGGCAGGCGCCACAGTAGGCCAGCCACTGGCCGGTGTCGAAGGTCGCGTGGTCCATCGCCTCGGTGGGCTGCAGGTTGATGAGCAGGACCGGAGCGCCGCTGCGCTGCGCGATGGGCGCGAGCATCGACGCCGTCATGTAGGTGGTGAGGAACCCGACGATGAGATCGCAGCCGGCCACCCGCAGCTGCTCGGCCGCCCGCGCCCCGTCTTCGGCGTCGGAGATGAAACCGACGTCGACCACGTCGCAGTCCAGCGCCTGCATGCGCGTCGACACCCGCTGCGCCGAGGCCTGCAGCTGCGGCAGGAGGTCGGGGAACTGCGGCCAGTACGCGCCGAGCCCGCCGGCCACGAGGCCGATCTTGGTGCGGCGCCCGGCAATACGCTCCAGCCCGGCGGTGCTGCCGGGGGTGTCGGCGAGGGCGGTCATGGTCGGCTCCTGTTCTTCAGAGCGGGATGAGTCTCAGAGCTGGGCGAGCTGGTCCTCGAGGTTGAAGATCTCCTCGAGCAGCAGGAAGGACTCGTCCGGGCCGCGTCCGTCCAGACCGACGAAGTACCGGCTCATGTCTTCCTGCCAACGCGCGTTCACCTCGGTGGCGGCCATGGCGCGTTGCGCCGCCTCGAGATCGTCGGCCTCGACGTAGCCGACGAGCAGGCCGTCCGGACGGGCGAAGATCGAGTAGTTCCGCCAGCCGGTGTCGCGCAGCGCGGCCAGCATGTCCGGCCACACGGCCCGGTGCCGCTCCCGGTACTCGTCCAGAAGGTCTGGACGGACCTGAAGCAGGAAGCAGAACCGGGCCATGTGGGGGAACGATCAGAAGTTGAACTGATCGATGTTGGTCTTGTCGAACACCGTCGGCGGGCCGAGCACGACCGACAGCTCACCGGGACCGGCAGCCATCGTGTAGGACTTGTTCAGCGAGCCCGAGGTGAAGGTGGCGCCGGCCTGCATTGCCGTGCCTGAGGCCAGACTCGCCGCCGCGTACCCGGCGAGGTAGCCGAGGTTCGACGGGTTCCACAGCTCGAACGACTTGACCGTGCCGTCCTTGATGTACTTCTTCATCTGCGACGGCAGGCCGAGACCGGTCAGCGTGACCTTCGCGGCGACGTCCTTGTGGGTCGACAGGTACTGCGCGGCGGTGGAGATACCGACCGTGGTGGGCGAAATGATGCCCTTCAGGTTCGGGTAGCCGGAGAGCAGACCCTGCAGGACCGTCAGCGAGGTGGCCGGGTCGTCGTTGCCGTACACCGTCGACACCAGCTTCATCTTCGGGTACTTGACGAGCTGCTCCTTCATGTACTTGATCCACGCGTTCTGGTTCGTCGCGCTCGCCGCGGCCGACAGGATCGCGATGTCACCGGTGGAGTTGAGCTGCTTGGCGAGCAGATCGACCTCGGATGTACCGATCGTCTTGGTGTCGGCCTGGTTGATGAACAGGTGGTTCGGGCTGGTGCCGCACGTGATGTCCGAGTCGAAGGCGACGATCTTGATGCCGGCCTGGGACGCCTTGTTCAGCGACGGGCACAGCGCCGACGGGTCGTTGGCCGCGATCACGATCGCGTCGGCCTTGGCCTGAATAGCGGCCTGGATGGACGGCAGCTGGGCGGCGGCGGTGTCGGCCGTGCCGCTGCTGACCGTGACCGTGCCGCCGAGTTCCTGCAGGGCCTTCTGCCCGCCCTTGTCGGCCAGCACCTCGTACGGGTTCTGGGTGTCCTTCGGGATGAAGTAGACCTTCAGGCCCTTCTTGATCGCGCCACCACTACTTGATGCGCTCCCGCTCCCGGCCGGGGCCGTGCTATTGCTACTGCTCTTCGTCGACGTGGAGCTACAGGCAGCGAGGACGCCGCCCGCGAGCACCGCGGCGAGCGCCGCAGTAGCGACGCGGCGCGCCTTCGGGATACCGGTCATGAGGGTTGCCCTTCCTTGGGGATGGAGCGTTGGGATTGGAGCTTGGTGGACGGTTTGGTGGACGGCTTGGTGCGGCGCTGGGTCCGTTCCTGGATGCGCCGCAGGGCGGCACCGGCGTTGGGGACGATGACGCTGATCAGGAGCAGGACGCCGGTGACGATGTTCTGCTTGTCGGCCGAGACATTCATCTGGGTGAGGGCCATCTGCAGGCTGCCCACGATCGCGACGGACAGCACGACCCCGAGGATCGTGCCGCGGCCTCCGAAGATCGACACCCCGCCGAACAGCACGATGGCGACAACGTTGAGTTCGAGGCCGGTGCCGGCGGTGTAGCTGACCGACTGATTCTGGATGGTGAGCAGGATGCCGGCGAAGGCGCTCATCACGCCGCTGAGCACGAACAGCCAGAACTTGATCCGGTTCACCCGGATGCCGGCGAACTGGGCGGCCTCGGGCTGTAGCCCGATCGCGATCATCGACCGGCCGAGCGGCGTGACGTGCAGGACCACTCCGAACACGACGGCCAGCACGATGAAGAACAGCATCGACCAGGACAGCTGCGTGCCCGGGATCGAGTTGGCGCCGACGTCGGCGAACCAGTTCGGGAACAGCCGGTCACCGATCGTCGGGATGGTCAACGAGCCGAGCAGCACCTCGGCCAGCCCGCGGAACAGCGTCAGCGTGCCGATGGTGACCGCGATCGACGGCAGACCGAAGCGGGCGACGAGCAACCCGTTCAGTGCACCACCCACGAACCCGACCGCGAGCGCTACCAGGAACGCCGGCCAGATCCCCCAGCCGTGGTGCCAGAGGTAGCCGACCGTCGCGCCGGACAGCCCGAGCATCGACGCCACGGACAGGTCGATCTCGCCGGTCATCACGATGAGGGTCATCGGCAACGCCATGATCGCGATGTAGCCGGTGTTGATGCCGAGGTAGAACACGGTGCTCGGGTCGGTGAACGTCGCCGACTCGGTGGCACCGAAGATCAGCACGCCGATGAGGACGAGGACAAGGCCGGCTTCCCAGCGGGCAAGGCTGCGCCACAATGGCTGCCGGCCGTCGTCGACCGGCGGGGTGCCGGTGTTGCCGCCGGACTTGCGGAGGATCACGTCAGAGCTCACGGTGTGCCCTCTCCGCCGATTGCAGCGATCTGGTCACGCGCAGGGACAGCCAGCGGTCGAAAGCGATGGCGGCCAGCAGCAACGCGCCGGCGATCGCGTCGTTCCAGAAGGCGTCGATGCGCGAGGCGACGAGCGCCTGATTGATCGTGTTCAGCAGCACCGCACCCAACGCGGCACCGAAGACCGTGCCGCTGCCACCGAAGATCGCGACGCCGCCGACCACGACGGCGGCCACCACCTTGAGCTCGTAGCCGGCGCCGCCGCTGTTGTCGATCGTGGTGTGCAGCGCCAGGAACAGCGCCCCCGCGAAGCCGGCGAGCGTCCCGCTGATGACGAAGGCGGTGAACACCCGGCGCTCGATCGGCACACCGGCCAGGGCAGCGGCGTCGGGATTGGAGCCGATCGCGTACAGGTCGCGGCTGGCCCGGAACGAGCGCATCGCGAAGCCGACGGCGATCACCACGACGGCGACGATGATGGCCAGCCACGGGACGCCGAAGAGGTTCTTGTAACCAACGGCAGTGAAGGTGCTCGGGATGAACGACGGATCAATCCGGTCGCCGCTGACGATCACGCCATCGATGCCGCGGATCACGTAGAGCATGCCGAGCGTGACCACCAGGCTCGGCACGCGCATGACGGTGACGATGAACCCGTTGACCGCCCCGATGACCACTCCGACGAGGGTGCCGATCACGAAACCGGACCACACCGGGATGTGGTTGTACTTGAACAGGTCACCGACGATGTAGGCGGACAGCCCGAGCACGGAGCCGACCGAGAGGTCGACGTTGCGGGTGACGATCACGAGCGTCTCGCCCACACCCAGCAGCGCGATGAGAGCGGCACCGCTCAGCAACTGCTGGATGCTGTTGGAGTCGAGGAAGTGCGGGTTGTTGATGGTCGTGACGAGCACGACCAGCGCGATCAACAGCACGATGCTCAGCTCGCGGGCCCGCAGCAGAGCCGTGATGCGCTCGCTCGACCCGCGGCCGGGTTCTCCGTGCTCCGGCGGCTTCTTGTCCAGAACTGCGGTCATGCCGACACCACCAGGTTCTGGCCGGTGGCGGCCCGCATGATCGAGTGCTCGTCGGCCTCGGCGCGAGAGAGCTCGGCGGTGAGTCGGCCCTCGCGGAGGACCAGCACGCGATCGGCCATGCCGAGCACCTCCGGAAGTTCGGACGAGATCATCAGCACGGCCATGCCGTCGGCGACGAGGCCGTCGAGAATGCGGTGCACTTCGGCTTTGGTGCCGACGTCGATGCCACGCGTGGGCTCGTCGATGATCAGCAGCTTCGGGCCGCGGGCGAGCCACTTGGCCAGCACGACCTTCTGCTGGTTGCCGCCGGACAGCGTCGACACCGCGTTGCGCAGCTGGCCGAACTTCAGTTGCAGCGTGGTGGCCCAGCCGTTGGCGAGCTTGCGCTCGCTGGCCCGGAAGATGAGCCCGAGGTGGCTCAGCTGCGACAGCGAGCCGAGCGCGACGTTCTGATCGATGCCCAGGTCCATGACGAGACCCTGCTGGCGGCGATCCTCGGGGACGAGCGCCATGCCGGCCGCCATGGCCGCCCGGGCGTCGCCGTTGCGCAGCTCGCGCCCGCCGAGACGCACTGAACCCGACGTCCGCCGATCGATGCCGAAGATCGCGCGAGCGACCTCGGAGCGGCCGGCCCCGACGAGCCCGGCGAGCGCCACGATCTCGCCGGCGCGGACGGTGAACGAGATGTCGTGGAACGTGCCATCGCTGGTGAGCCGCTCAACCTCGAGCACCACCTCACCCGCCGGCGTCTCGGTCTTCGGGAAGAGGGCATCGAGGTCGCGGCCGACCATGGACCGGATGATGTCGTCGATGGTCAGCTCCTCGACCGGAGCGGTGCGGACGAACCGGCCGTCGCGCATGATCGTCACCCGCTGGCAGCACACGAAGACCTCTTCGAGGCGGTGTGAGATGAACAGCACCGCGGCGCCCTGGGCGCGCAGGGTCTTGATGACCTCGAACAGGCGCAATACCTCGACCGTGGTCAGCGCGGCGGTGGGCTCGTCCATCACCAGTACCCGCGCGTTGAACGACAGGGCTTTGGCGATCTCGACGATCTGCTGGTCGGCCACCGAGAGGCCGCGAGCCAGCCGGGACACGTCCAACTGCACGCCGAGCCGGGTGAAGATGGCCCGCGACTCGCGCTCCATCGTGCCCCGGTCGATGCGACGGCCCCTTCCTACTGGCTGGCGGCCGATAAAGATGTTCTCGGCCACGCTGAGATCCGGGAACAGCGACGGCTCTTGGTAGATGATCGAGACACCCGCCGCCTGCGCGTCGGCGGGTCCGCCGAACTCCATCGGCTCGCCGTCGATCGTCAGGCTGCCGCTGTCGGCGTGGTGCACCCCGCCGAGTATCTTCACCAGCGTCGACTTGCCCGCGCCGTTCTCCCCGAGCAGGGCGTGCGCCTCACCCGGGTAGAGCGTGATCGAGCCGTCACCGAGTGCGGCGACAGCGCCGAAGCTTTTCGTGGCCCCGTCGAGGACCAGCCGGGCGGCCAGTTCGGTCATCGCGCCGTCAGCTCCCCGTATCGCTCGTGGAAATGAAACCTTTCACTTCCGTTGCCGAAAAGGTAATCTCGCCCAGGGTCGAGGTCAAGGGCGAGTTTCGCCTTTGTTACAAGAGGTTGACCGAACTGGGGCGAAACCGGCCGACGATTGCCCGACGCGGCGCAACTCCGCGATCGGGGTGGGCGAGGCTATATTTCGGCGAAACGTTTTAACCGGGTGATGACGGGTGGGTTGGTCACATGAGCGAGACGGTGGGCGTGGTCGAGGTCGCCGCGCGAGCCGGCGTCTCCCTCGGCACGGTGTCGAACGTGCTCAACCGCCCTGACCGCGTTGCTCCGGCCACCCGCGACCGCGTCATGCAGGCGATCCGCGAGCTCGGGTTCGTGCGCAACGAGGCCGCCCGGCAGTTACGGGCCGGGCGCAGTCGCACAATTGGCCTTGTGGTGCTCGACGTCGGCAACCCGTTCTTCACCGACCTCGCCCGCGGTGTGGAGACGACCGCGGGCAAGTCGGGACTGTCGGTCGTGCTGTGCAACAGCAACGACGACGACGATCGCGAACAGCACTACCTGAGCCTGCTGCAGGAACAGCGCGCGTTCGGCATCCTGATCACCCCGGTCGGCCGCGATACCGCGGCCATCGAGGCGGTACGGCGCTCCGGAACGCCGGTTGTCCTCGTCGACCGGGGCTCGAGCCGGCGGCAGTGCTCGGTGTCGGTGAACGACCGCGTCGGCGGCGAGCTGGCCGTTGCCCACCTGCTCAGCCAGGGACACAAGCGCATCGGGTTCGTGGGCGGCCCGCTGTCCATCCATCAGGTCAGCGAGCGGCTGGCCGGCGCCCGGGCCGCGCTCCACGCCGCCGGCCTTCCACCCTCGGCGCTCGTCGTCATCGAGACCCCCCGGCTCGACGTCGCATCGGGTCGGGCCACCGGCGCCCAGATCGCCGCCCTGCCGGCGCGCCGCCGGCCCACCGCAGTGTTCTGCGCCAACGACCTGCTGGCGCTGGGTCTGCTCCAGGACACCACCCGCCGGCAGCTGTCGGTGCCGGGCGAGTTGGCGATCGTCGGCTACGACGACATCGACTTCGCGGCCGCTGCCGCGGTACCGCTCACCTCGGTGCGCCAGCCGCGCGCGCAGCTGGGCCAGGCGGCGATGGAGTTGCTGCTGGA
>JAOPVG010000362.1 GCA_025966255.1 Jatrophihabitans sp. | reverse complement strand
CGGGTTTCGTACGTACTCTGCGTGAGGTGCGCAGACGGCTGACCCGACTCTCCCTTCGCAACTGGTCGCTGCGGTCTCGACTTCTGGCCGGTGTCGTCGGGTTGGTCGCGGTGGCCCTGGTCACGACGGGAACCGTCGGTGTCGCGCTGCTGCGCAGCTACCTCGTTCATCAGGTGGACACGCAACTGCAGGTCGGGGTTCGTACGCTGGGCCGCCCGCTTCCCTCGGCGCCGGCGTCTTCTCAACCGCTCAGCCGGCCGTCTGACCAGCTGCCGACGCCGTTCTGGTTCACCGACCTGAACCCGAACGGCGCCGTGCTCGGCCAGCGCGGCGGATCGCTCGCGCTGGGCGGGGCGAAGCCGGATCTGACCGGCGTGAACACGGCGAAGGTGCGCAGCGAAGGGGGCAACCCGTTCACGGTTCCGTCGACGAGCGGCGGGTCGGGCTTCCGGGTCCGCGCCGTCCTGGATCCGGATGGGTCAGGGTCGCGCGCGGTCGCGATCTCGTTGCAGACCGTCGATGCGACCGTCCATCGCCTGGAAATGATCACCTGGCTCGTCGCCCTGCTGGTGCTGGTCGTCCTGACGGCGCTCGCGACCATAGCCGTGCGGATAGGCCTCCGCCCGCTGGAAACCGTGGAGCAGACCGCGGAGGACATCGCCGATGGCGACCTGTCGAGGCGGGTGCCTCCTGGCCGTCCGGGCACGGAGATAGGGCGCCTGTCCAACACGTTCAATGCAATGCTGGCCCGGATCGAGTCGGCGTTCACGGCCCGCGAGCAGAGCGAGACCGCACTGCGCCAGTTCATCGCGGACGCGAGCCACGAATTGCGGACGCCGCTGACAACGGTTCGCGGCTACGCCGAGCTCGCACGCAAAGGCGCACTCCCCGATGAAGCCGCCCGGAACCGAGCCATGGGTCGCATCGAGGCCGAGGCCGCGCGCATGGGCGTGCTGGTCGACGACCTGTTGCTGCTGGCGTATCTCGATCAGGAGCGTCCGCTCAAACTTGCGACGGTCGATCTTGGCGCGCTTACTGCGGACGCAGTAGCGGACGCCCGGGTACGGGCACCGCACCGGCCGATCGATTACCCGGCTCCGGACGGTCCGGTGTCAGTCGATGCCGACGCCGACCGGATCAAGCAGGTGCTCGCGAACCTGCTCGGCAACGCTCTGACGCACACGCCCGACGGCACTGCGGTCCATGTCTCGCTCCGGCAAGAAGGTGACCGAGTGCGCCTCGAGGTTGCCGACGAGGGGCCGGGGCTGCCGCCGGACCAGCTCGCGCGGCTGTTCGAACGCTTCTACCGAGTGGATCCGAGCCGGTCCCGCGCCCGCGGTGGCAGCGGTCTGGGCCTCGCGATCGTGCAGGCGATCGTTCATGCGAGTCACGGGACGGTCACGTGCACCAGCACGGCTGGCACCGGCACGTCGTTCGTCGTGACGCTGCCACCCTCACAGCTGACCCTCACCTGACATGCAGCGTGGGCGGAGGTAGATCCGATGTTCTGATACCAGGTCCCCGAAGGAGCTGGTATGCCCAACGATAAACCCGTACCGCCGAACGACAGCGCGGCGCCCGGCAGTGCGCGACTGCTCGTCGTCGACGACGAGACCGACATCGCAAATCTGCTCGTAACCGGATTGCGTTTTGTGGGATTCGATGTGCGGGCCGCGCACACCGGTGCGCAGGCACTCGCGGTAGCAGCCGATTTCCGTCCGCACCTCGTGCTGCTCGACGTCATGTTGCCCGACATTGACGGATTCGAGCTGTGCCGGCAGCTGCGGCGAAGCACCGAACAGGTGGGGGTCGTGTTCCTGACCGCCCGCGACCGAACCGCGGATGCGCTGACCGGCCTGGCGATCGGCGGCGACGACTACATCAGCAAGCCGTTCAGCCTGGACGAGGTCGTGGCTCGCGTCCGCGCTGTGCTGCGCCGCATCGGACCGGCGAATACGGTTCCGGCAACCGATGAAGGCGGTGTCCTGCGGTTCGCGGACTTGGAATTGCACGAAGACCTGCACGAGGTCCGCCGGGCAAACACCATCGTCGAATTGTCGCCGACGGAATTCGCGCTACTGCGCTATCTGCTGGAGAACAGCGGTCACGTCGTTTCGAAGGCGCAAATTCTGGCGCACGTATGGAGTTACGACTACCGCGGCAGTGACGGGGTCGTCGAGTCCTACATCTCGTCCTTGCGAAAGAAGATCGACCAAGCCGAACCACCCTTGATTCACACGTTGCGGGGCATCGGATACAGCCTTCGCGTCGGCCGCACCGCGGTGCCGGAGGGGGTTCGATGAAGCCGCTGATGCGTCGTGTCCGGGCCCATCCGCGGTTGAGCGGGCTGCTGGTGGTGGCCGTGCTCGCGGTAGCCGCGTCCGGCGTGTACTTCGGTACCCGCAACAACCCCGCGAGTGCCGCAACCGCGACGACCAGAACGCAGACGGTCAGCACGGGCACGGTGAAGCAGACCGTGTCAGCGACGGGGACGGTGGCGCCGGCCCAGCAGGCCAGCCTGAACTTCGCGGTCTCCGGCCAGGTCACGAAGCTGTCTGCGACCGTGGGCCAGACAGTGAAGAAGGGTCACGCGCTCGCGACGATCGACTCGGCGTCGCTCGCCGCCAACAAGGCCCAGGCCCAGGCCGGCGTGGCCAACGCGCAGGCGAAGGTCGACAACGACAACACCAGTGGCGCCACCACCACCCAGATCAACGCGGACCAGGCCGCGCTGACCGCCGCGGAGAACCAGCTCGCGTCGGCGACGAGCCAACTCGCGCAGGCGACGTTGACCTCGCCGATAGACGGCGTGGTTGCCTCGGTCAGCCTCACCGTCGGCCAGTCGGTGTCCGGCAGTAGTTCGTCGACCGGTTCGACAGCGGGCGGCAGCGGATCGTCGGGCGCATCCGGTGGGGGAGCAGGGGCCGGTGGCGCCGGCGGCGCCAGCAGTACGTCGAGCACATCGACCACTACGCCGCAGGTCCTGGTGATCGGCACGGACTCCTGGATCGTCAACGCCTCGGTGGACTCCAGTTCGGTGGGCCTGATCAAGGCGAACAACCAGGCGCAGCTGACGGTGACGGGTGCGACGGCCATGGTCTACGGGACCGTGTCCTCGATTGGGCTGGTGTCCTCGTCCACGACGGGCACGGCAAGCTACCCGGTCGTCATCAATGTGACGGGCTCACCGAGCGGCCTGCACGACGGGGCCAACGTCACGGCGGCGGTGATCTACAAGCAGGTCACCGGGATCGTCGTTCCGACGACGGCGCTGCACCGCTCCTCAACCGGCACGCAATACGTGGAGAAGGTGACGAACGGCAAGACAGTGCAGACGACCGTCCAGGTCGGCATCTCTTCGGGTGGGCAGAGTCAGATCACCTCGGGTCTAGCGGCGGGCGACCAGATCCAGGTGCCGCAGCTGCAGACGCCGGCCGGTGGCGGCGCGGCCCGGACCGGCGCGCCCGGTGGCGGGCAGTTCCCGGGCGGCGGGCAGTTCCCAGGTGGCGGCGGGTTCCCCGGTGGTGGGGGCAGGGCGCCCGGCGGCGGCGGCGGCGGGGCTGGCGGTGGCGCGGGTGGCTAGCCCGGCACCGGTCCTGGCGCAAACGAGCACCAGCCCGGTCATCGAACTCGACGTGGTCCGCAAGATCTACCAGACCGGCGAGATCGCGGTCGAAGCACTGCGCGGAGTTTCACTGACGATCAACGAAGGTGAGTACGTGGCGATCATGGGCCCGTCCGGATCGGGCAAGTCCACGCTGATGCACATCATCGGCTGCCTCGACGTCCCCACCTCCGGGCGTTACGAGCTTGCGGGCGAGGACGTCAGCGAGATGGACGAGATCGACCTGGCCGAGGTGCGTAATCGGCGGATCGGCTTCGTCTTCCAACAGTTCAACCTGCTGTCGTCGATGAGCGCCCTGCGCAACGTCGAGGTGCCGCTGTCCTACGCGGGAGTGCCGCGCGAGATCCGGAGACGACGGGCCACCGAGGCACTGAGTCGGGTCGGCCTCGGCGATCGGGTGCAGCACCGCCCTGGAGAGCTCTCCGGAGGGCAGCAGCAGCGCGTCGCGGTGGCGCGGGCACTGGTCACGGACCCGGCGCTGGTGCTCGCGGACGAGCCGACCGGCAACCTGGACTCGGTCGCCACAGCGGAGGTGCTGCGGCTGTTCGACGAACTGCACGACCAGGGCCGCACCGTCGTGCTGATCACGCATGAGGCCGAGGTCGCCGAGCGGGCGGCTCGCGTGATCCGGATCCGGGATGGCGAGATCGCCACCAACGACATCAGGGGTGGCCGATGACCTGGGCCGACATCATTGCGAACGCCTGGGACGCCATCCGCACCCACAAACTGCGTTCCATGCTGACGTCACTGGGGATTCTGATCGGCATCGCCGCGGTCGTGTTGACCGTAGGGTTCGGCCAGGGCGCGCAGCAGCAGGTGGCGAAGCAGCTATCCGCGTTGGGCGGCAACCTGCTGATCATCTCGCCGGGCAGTTCCACGACCGGCGGCGTACGCGGCGGCTTCGGTTCCGCGTCCACGCTGACGACGTCGGACGCGACGGCGCTGGGCTCGAAGACCGCAGCGCCCGACATCAGCGGAGTCGCGCCGATCCTGCAGAGCAACAACCAGTCACTCGTCAACGGCTCGACGAACTGGACCACAACCGTCGTCGGCACAAATTCGCAGTGGGCATCCGTCCGCGGACGGACGCTCCAGTCCGGCCGCTTCCTCACCGCAGCCGACGAGGCGAACGCTGCGGCAGTCACGGTGCTAGCACCGGACACCGCCAGCCAACTGTTCGGCCCGCTCAACCCGATAGGACAGAGCGTCACGATCAACAATGTTGCGTTCCAGGTAGTCGGTGAACTGACCTCGGCCGGATCGAACTCCACGACGAACCTGGACGACCAGGCAATCGTGCCGATGAGCACGGCGGCCCAACGGATCGTCGGCGGATCGAACCCCAACTCGGTGCAGAGCATCTATGTGAAGGCGGCCTCGCCCGGGCAGCTGAGCGCGGCGTACCAAGAGGCCAACTCGATCTTGCAATTCCGGCATTCGATCACCGCCGC
>JAOPVG010000360.1 GCA_025966255.1 Jatrophihabitans sp. | reverse complement strand
CACGTTGTTGCGGTTCTTGTCCAGCTCGATGATCTTCGCTTCGAGGGTCTTGCCCACATAGGGCTGCAGGTCGCGCACGCGGCGCATCTCGACCAGCGACGCGGGCAGGAAGCCACGCAGGCCGATGTCGAGGATGAGGCCACCCTTGACCACCTCGATGACGATGCCGGTGACGACCTCGTCGGCTTCCTTCTTGGCCTCGATCGTGCCCCAGGCGCGCTCGTACTGAGCGCGCTTATTGGACAGGATGAGACGGCCTTCCTTGTCCTCCTTCTGGAGAACCAGGGCCTCAATCTGATCGCCGACGGTGACGACCTCGTTCGGGTCGACATCGTGCTTGATCGAAAGTTCGCGGGAGGGGATGACCCCCTCGGTCTTGTAGCCGATGTCGAGCAGAACTTCGTCTCGGTCGACCTTGACGATGGTGCCTTCGACGATGTCGCCATCGTTGAAGTACTTGATCGTCAGATCGATTGCTGCGAGGAAGTCCTCGGAGGAGCCGATGTCGTTGATCGCAACTTGCGGTGTGGTGGAGATGGGAGCTTCGGTAGTGGACGTCATTGAGTAGGTGGGTCCTGACAGGGTTCGGTGGTGCGCTGCGGGCACGCCCGGTCCGCCGAAAAGTTCGGGGGCGACCTACTCCATGTCGAGGTCACAGACCTGTCCGCACTTTCAGCCTACTCGACCCGCCGGACTACGGGGAAATCAGCGTAAATGCTCGGCCACGAAGGTGACGGCCTCGCCGAGCGCCTGCCGGGCCGCGGGCACGATCCCGGGCAGCGACAGGTATCCGTGAACGCCGTCGACGTAGTTCGTGAGGCGGACCTCGACCCCGGCCGCACGTAGTGCCCCAGCGTAGGCCTTGCCGTGGTCGCGCAACGGGTCGAACTGGGCGGTCTGGATCAGCGCGGGCGGTAGATCGTGGTGCTCGGCCCGTAACGGCGACGCGTACGGGTCGCTCATCTGGCGCGTGGAGCCGTGGAAGTACAGCCCCGGCGTCGCGGCGATGTCCTTGCTGGTCAGGATCGGAGCATTCGCGTTCTCGTGTTCGGACGGGAGATCGGCCGCGAGGTCGACGGACGGGTAGATGAGCACCTGCAGCGCGATGTGCGGGCCGCCGCGGTCGCGGGCCATCAGGCTGACCACCGCCGCCAGGTTGCCGCCGGCGCTGTCCCCCATGACCGCCAGCCGGTTCGGGTCCACGGCCAGCTCGTCGGCGTGGTCGGCGATCCACTTCGTGGCGTCGTAGCAGTCCTCGGGCGGACCGGGGAACGGGTGCTCCGGCGCCAGCCGGTACCCGACCGAGGCCACGACCACGCCGGCGCGGGCCGCGAGCGAGCTCGCCCACCACTCCGATTGGCGGACGTCGCCGGACACCCAGCCCCCGCCGTGGAAGTTCACGACGACCGGCAGCGCCTCACGACCCGCGTCCTTCGGGCGGTAGACGCGCAGCGGGAGGGAGGTCCCGTCGGCCGCCTTGGCGTGCACCTCGGTGATGTCGACGCCCTTGTCGGGCCGCCCCACGATGAGCGAGGCGCCGGGAAGCCCCAACATCTTCTTGCGCAGCTCGCTGGCCGCGCGGACCTTCTCGACGGGCTGTTGCATGACCGGCGCCCGCTCGACGAGCTTGAAGACGGACCAGAAGGCGGCGGTACGCAGCGGGATCGGCACCCTGCCAGGTTACTGGCCGGTAGCTTCGCGGTCATGTCGGGCGGCAAGTTCGGCGCGCACCGCCGCTACGCGGTCGGCCGGCACGCCCCAGGGCGCGTCCACGCCGACGTGATCGTCGAGATCCCACAGGACGCAGGACTCCCCCGGCTGCGCCACCATCGACCACGCCACGACCGTGCGGCCCAGCTGGTCGGCCATGCCGCCGGACGCGGCCGCGACCTCGGGAGGCGCGCCTCCCTCGGGGTGGTGGTGCAGAAACCGCCCGTACGCGGCCTCGCAGAATTGCGCGTACCGAGACGTGCAAAGGATGAGCCCGTGCCAGGCCTCATCGACCGCATTCGAGGGCATCCCGATCACCTGGCCATCGCGCAGCGCTGCGCCGGCGCAGCGCAGCCACTGCCGCAGCCCGGTCTCGATGAGCGAACGGGGTTGCCACGGACACGTCTTCCAGACGGCATCGGGCACGTCGAGATCAGCCACCGCCCGGTTGACCCGGGCGAGGTCGACGTCCGTGCCGCGCCGAATTCGCATCGATCGAACGTACCTGTGGTTATCGTTCTCGCATGGTCCCGTGGGTGGTGTTCGCGCTGGTGGCCATGGCGTTCGGCGTCATCGTCTCCCTGGCGTCGAGGAGTAGCCGGTGGACGTCTCGCCGGCGCCACGGTGGATCGGAGTCCTGGGGAGCAGGCGGCGCGGCGTGGGGCGCCGACTCCGGCTCGTCGGGCTCGTCCGGTGGGCACGGGGGGCACGGCGGCGATTCGGGTTGCAGCGGTGGACACTCCGGCTGCGGCGGCGGTTCGAGCTGCGGTGGTGGCGGGGGCTGTGGCGGCGGCAGTTCCTGACCAGCCGCCCAGAGCGATCGGCGTAGCGCGCCGCGCGGCCGACAGCGCGGCCACCGTGCGGGCCAACCGCAACTGGTGGGAC
>JAOPVG010000489.1 GCA_025966255.1 Jatrophihabitans sp. | reverse complement strand
GCATCATCAGCGACCGTCCGGACCTGCTGCGCGACGTGCTCATCGCGCGCGGGCAGTGGCACACGCCGGACAGCTACGGCGCGTCCCCGAACGTCTCGGATCTCGTCTCGTAGTTGGTCTGCGCTTCGTTACTCGCCGGTCGTCGGCCCGAAACCCGCTAGACGGCGTAGCGCGTCCGTTGACATCGTCAACGCATGGGCCGGGAGGAGATCTGGGACGTCGATGCAGCGCAGCGCTATGACAGCCCCGGCCTCGGGATGTTCGCGTCGGACGTGCTGGAGCCAACCGTTGAGCGCCTCGCCGAACTTGCCGGTGACGGGCGAGCGCTCGAATTCGCGATCGGGACCGGTCGGGTAGCCGTTCCCTTGGCTGAACGCGGAATACCCGTCACGGGCATCGAGCTCTCCCGTCCGATGATCGAGCAGTTGCGCACCAAGGCCGGCGAACAGACGATCCCGGTCGTCGTCGGCGACATGGCCAACGCGCGCGCCGACGGCGAATACTCGCTCGTCTATCTCGTCTACAACACGATCTCGAACCTGTTGACACAAGCTGAGCAAGTCGCCTGCTTCCGGAACGCCGCGCGGCACCTCGTCCGCGGTGGCCGGTTTGTGATCGAGCTATGGGTGCCCGAACTGCGCAACCTTCCGCCTGGACAGAAGGCCACCGTCTGGCAGGTCGAGCCCGGCCACATCAGCCTGGACACCTACGACGTCCTGAACCAGCAGGTCGTCTCGCACCACTTCCGGTTCGGTGCGAGCAAGCGAGCCGAGCTCTTCCGCAGCCCGCACCGCTACGTCTGGCCGGCCGAACTCGACCTGATGGCGCAGCTCGCCGGGTTCGAGGTGGAGACGAGGCACGCGGACTGGAGTGGCGCGGAGTTCACCGACGAGTCGCGTTCGCACGTCTCGGTCTATCGCCTCGCGACAGTGTCCTAGGACGAGCGCGAGTCGAACGCCTTGCGGCTGCCGCAGACCGACGCCAGCGCGCATCTGCTCACCCGGCCGTCGGACGCCATCCGCACCACGACCTTCTCGCCGGGGACGTTGTGTCCGACGACCGTGCCGGTGCCCTCGTCCGTCTCGACCTCTTCGCCGAGGCCGGGCGCCTTCTCGGCGAAGTCCTGGTAGAGCGGGTGCTCGTACTTCAGACAGCACATCAACTTGCCGCAGGCGCCGGAGATGCGCAGCGGATTGAGCGGGAGGTCCTGGTCCTTCGCCATTCGGACGCTCACCGGCTCGAAGTCGACGAGGAACGTCGAGCAGCACAGCTCGCGCCCGCAGGAGCCGATGCCGCCGGTGAGCCGCGCTTCGTCGCGGGCGGAGAGTTGGCGCAGTTCGACGCGTCCGCGCAGCGTGGCCGCGAGGTCGCGGACGAGGGCGCGGAAGTCGATGCGATGCGGCGCGGTGAAGTACAGCGTGGTGTGGTTGGTGGCGGCGACGTGGTCGACGCCGGAGATCTTCATGGGCAGGTCGTGCTCGCGGATCAGCTTTCGCGCCGCAACCCGGGCGGCGGCCCGCCGCTTGCGCGACTCCTTCGCGGCGGCGATGTCGTCCGGTCCGGCCATCTCGGTGAGAACGGGCAGCCCGCCGACGTCTTCGCTGACCCACTCCGGAGCCCACGTGACCTGCGCGACCTCAGGGCCGCCGTCCGTCGGGTAGAGGACGTGGTCGCCGACCTGCGGCGTGAGCGCGCCGGGATCGGCGTAGTACAGCCGACCCTGCGGCTGGAACACCACCGCGCACATCATCGACACGCTGGCCACCCTAGCCCGGAAGGCGCAACGCCGCGGTCATGGCTTCGACGGCGATGCGGGGCTTGACGTTGAGGTCCAGGGCCTCGCGGCAGGCGAGGATTGCGTCGAGGCAGCGCAGCGCGCCCGTGGAGTCCATGCCCAGTGACACTGCAATGACGTCGTCGGCGAGGTCCGGATGGGCCGGCGCGACCGGTGACTTGGCGTGGACGAGCAGGACGTCCCGATAGAACGCGGCGAGATCGACCAGCGCCCGGTCGAGGGCGTCACGCTGGGTTCGGGTGTGCCGCGACTTCTGTCGCTTCTCCAGCTCCTTGAGCACGCCGGCGGAGCCGCGCACCGAGGCGGCCACGCCCTTGCCCGTGCCGCCGGCGCCGAGAGCGACCTGCATCGACGCCGTCTCCCCCACGTCCAGGTCGGCCGAGAGGGCGGCGGCCTCGGCCTCCGCAGCACTGACGAGGTGGTCGGCCGCCTCGAGGCAGGCCTGCAGTGACGTGAGCGAGGCCGGGATCGCCAGCACCCCGGCCCGCCGGTCACGGGCGTCGCCGTCGCGAGCGAGTCGCCGGGAGCGGCCGACGTGCCCCTGTCCGGCGGCCGCGGCCCAGTGAGCCGTCTCGGCGTCGATGCCGTCGGCGCGCAGCACGCCCGCGACCGCCTCGGCCGGCGGCGTGCGCAGCGCGACGAGCCGGCACCGCGAGCGGACAGTCACCATCACGTCGTCCGGGTGCAGCGACGGCGCGCACAGCAGCAATACGGTCCGTTCCGGGGGCTCCTCGATCGCCTTGAGCAGCGCATTGGACGCCGATTCGGTGAGCCGGTCGGCGTCCTCGATCAGAACGACCTGCCAGCGGCCGAGCGCCGGCCGCCGCGCCGTGCGGCCCACCACGGCGCGCATCTCGCCCACGCCGATCGAGAGGCCCTCGGGCACGACGGAATGGACGTCCGGATGCGTGTGCGCTGCGACCGTGCGGCACTGCGCGCACTCGCCACAGCCGAGGTTGTCGGCGCGTTCACACTGCAGCGCCGCGGCGAAGGCTCGTGCGGCAACCGAGCGCCCGGAAC
>JAOPVG010000414.1 GCA_025966255.1 Jatrophihabitans sp. | reverse complement strand
CACGAAGTCGTGCACGAACTTCTCCTGCGAATCGTCGCTCGCATAGACCTCCGCGAGTGCCCGCAGCTCGGAGTTCGAACCGAAGACGAGATCGACGCGGCTGCCGGTCCACTTGAGCTCGCCCGTGGCGCGGTCGCGGCCCTCGAAGGTCGCGGCGTCCTCGGACGTCGGCTTCCATGTCGTGTCCAGGTCGAGCAGGTTCACGAAGAAGTCGTTAGTCAGCGACTCCGGCGTCGAGGTGAGAACGCCCAGCGAGGACTGCTGGAAGTTCGCCCCGAGCACGCGCAGGCCACCCACGAGGACAGTCATCTCGGGGGCGCTCAGCGTGAGCAGGTTCGCCCGGTCGATCAGCAGGTACTCCGCCGGCAGCCGGTGACCCTTCCCGAGGTAGTTGCGGAACCCGTCCACTGTCGGCTCGAGCGCGGCGAACGACTCCACGTCGGTCTGCTCCTGCGACGCGTCCCCGCGTCCCGGGGTGAACGGGACCTGGATGTCCTGACCGGCGTTCTTGGCGGCCAGCTCGACGGCGGCAGACCCGCCGAGCACGATGAGGTCGGCCAGCGAAATCCGCTTACCCCCGGTCTGGGAGCTGTTGAAGGACTCCTGGATCCGCTCGAGCGTGCGCAGCACCGTCGCCAGCTCGTCCGGGCTGTTGACCTCCCACCCGCTCTGCGGTTCGAGGCGAATGCGGGCACCGTTCGCTCCACCGCGCTTGTCGCTGCCGCGGAACGTCGAGGCCGACGCCCACGCGGTGGAGATCAGCTGGGCGACGGACAGCCCCGAATCGAGGATCTGGCCCTTGAGGGCCGCGACGTCCTGCGCCCCGACGAGTTCGTGCGTCACGGCCGGGATCGGGTCCTGCCAGAGCAGCGTCTCCTGGGGGACCAGCGGCCCGAGGTAGCGCTCGATCGGTCCCATGTCGCGGTGCGTCAGCTTGAACCAGGCCCGGGCGAAGGCGTCGGCGAACTCGATCGGGTGCTCGAGGAAACGCCGCGAGATCTGCTCGTAGACCGGGTCCACCCGGAGTGCGAGGTCCGTCGTCAGCATCGTCGGCGGCCGCGTAAGTGAGCCGTCCTCGGGATCCGGCACCGTGTTGGCCCCGGCGCCGTCCTTCGCGACCCACTGGTTGGCCCCGGCGGGGCTCTTCGTCTGTTCCCACTCGAACCCGAAGAGGGTCTCGAAGAAGCTGTTGTCCCACTTCGTCGGCGTGGCCGTCCAGGTGACTTCCAGCCCGCTGGTGATCGCGTCCCGGCCCTTGCCGCTGCCGAAGGTGCTGATCCAACCGAAGCCTTGCTGCTCAAGGGGAGCGCCCTCGGGTTCCGGGCCGACGTACTGCTCCGGGTCGGCCGCGCCGTGCGTCTTGCCGAACGTATGCCCGCCTGCGATCAGTGCGACCGTCTCTTCGTCGTTCATCGCCATGCGCCGGAACGTCTCGCGGATGTCGCGGGCCGAAGCGAGCGGGTCGGGGACGCCGTTCGGACCCTCCGGGTTGACGTAGATGAGGCCCATCTGGACCGCGGCCAGGGGGTTCTCGAGCTCGCGGTCGCCGGTGTAGCGGTCGTCGCCGAGCCACGTGTCTTCGGGGCCCCAGTAGACGTCCTCGTCGGGTTCCCACACGTCCGCGCGACCGCCGGCGAATCCGAAGGTCTTGAAGCCCATCGTCTCCAGGGCCCGGTTGCCCGCGAAGATGATCAGGTCGGCCCATGAGACCGTCCGGCCGTACTTCTTCTTCACCGGCCAGAGCAGCCGACGCGCCTTGTCGAGGTTTCCGTTGTCGGGCCAGCTGTTCAGCGGCGCGAAGCGCTGCATGCCGGCACCGGCGCCGCCCCGACCGTCGCTGATGCGGTACGTGCCCGCGCTGTGCCACGCCATGCGGATCATGAACCCGCCGTAGTGGCCGAAGTCGGCCGGCCACCAGTCCTGGGACGTCGTGAGCACCTCGTCGACGTCGTGGGCGAGGGCGTCGAGGTCGACGGTATTGAACGCGGCGGAGTAGTCGAAGTCCGCACCCATGGGGTTGGCCACGGCGGGGTGTTTGCGCAAGATCGACAGGTTGAGCTGGTTCGGCCACCAGGTGCGGTTCCCGGCGCCCTCGGTCGGGTGGGTGACCCGGTCGTGCAGAACCGGGCAGAGGCCTTCGCTCTCCGCCGAGTTCATGTCTCCTACGACTGCATCATGCTGCTCTGACACGTGAATCCTTCCGGGGCTAGGGGGATCGGGTTGGTGAAGAAGTCTGGGTGGTCAAGCAGTCGGGGCACTGGCCCCAGTAGATGACCTCGGCCTCGTCGATCGCGAAGCCGTGATCGTCAGACGCGGTCAAGCACGGTGTGGTGCCGACAGCGCAGTCGGCGTCGGCGATGGAACCGCATGACCGGCACACGACGTGGTGGTGGTTGTCCCCGACCCGCGACTCGTAGCGCGCCAGGTGCCCCGACGGCTGGATGCGCCGCACCAGACCGGCGGCGGTCAACGCGCGCAGCACGTCATAAACGGCCTGGTGGGACACCGCACCGAGCTCGTCACGCACAACACCGATGATCGAGTCCGTGTCAGCATGCGGATTGTCGTACACCGCGGTCAGTACCGCTATCCGTGGACGCGTCACTCGCAGACCGGCCGTGCGCAACATGTGCTCGGAGTTCAAGATCGTGGGCACACGCCGAAGTCTGTCCCAATTTCTTGAATCAATCAAGTTTGGGTGGGGAACGCTTGGCTGAAGCGCCCTACTTCACGTTCAGATCGATCTGGACGGGCAGGGTTCTGGGCTGCAGGCGAACTCCGGTGAGGGTGCGCCACAGCGCTGACCAGGCACTGCCGCTGGGCATGGTCGGGCAGGCCGGGGCGCCGTGGCAGGCCTGGCTCTCGGTGAGTGGACCGACGAAGTTCAGCGCACGCCGTCCCGACCGCACTGCCGTGGACGAGATCTGGGCCCACTGTTCGGCCATCGTCGGGTTGTAGATCTGCGGCAGGAAGTCGACCCGCGACGGAGCCACGATGCCGAACCAGGCAAGATCGCGGGCGGTCCATCCGTTGTTGCAGCCCGAGAAGGTGGAGCTGGGTGAGCAGCCGTCAGCTGATCCGTTGAACACCAGCGGCGCGCTGGTATTCGCCAGGTAGGCCCGCGTCCAGTTCCGCGATTGGACCGGCCCGCCGCTGAAGCCCGGCTCGACATCGTCGGCCCCGGCGATGGTGATCTGGGGGTAGTGCTTGGCGTGCTGCTGGACCCGGGTGACCATTTGGGCCCAGCGGCGACCCGTCCAGGCGGAAACCTCGAGGTCGTTGTTCGTTCCGAGTGCGATGGTCACCGGCGCGTTCGAC
>JAOPVG010000409.1 GCA_025966255.1 Jatrophihabitans sp. | reverse complement strand
GTTGCCGGGCTTGCCGGGCCGGCCGGGCCGGCGCGGCTCAGGCAAGGCGCTCCCCGGCCTCGATGCGGGCGCCGCGGGCCCAGTCCGCGGCGGCCATCGGCCGCTTTCCAGGAGGTTGGACGAGGCCGAGCTCGACGTCGAGGCTGGCGGTGCCGACGACGACTCCGGACTTGGTCACCTGCAGCTCCCCCGGGTGAAGATCGTGCGCGCCGCGCAGCTTGACCGGGCCCAGCTTGAGCCGATCGCCGCGGAACATCGTCCAGGCGCCGGGCGAGGGCGTGCAGGCGCGGACCAGCCGTTCGACGTGGCGGGCCGGGCTCTCCCACGGGACCTGGGCGTCGGCGACGGTGATCTTCGGCGCCAGTGACACGCCCTCGCTGCTCTGCGGTACGGCCACCAGGCTGCCATCGGCCAGGCCGTCCATCGTCGCGACCATGAGCCCGGCACCGCTCACCGAAAGCCGCCCCAGCAGGTCGCCGGACGTGTCGCCGGGTCGGATCGTCTCGGTGACGACGCCGAACACCGGACCGGTGTCCAGCCCTTGCTCGATGCGGAACGTCGACGCGCCCGTCACCTCGTCCCCGTGCAGCACCGCGTGGTGGACGGGTGCCGCGCCCCGCCACGCCGGCAGCAGGGAGAAGTGCAGGTTCACCCAGCCGTGGGGAGGAACGGCGAGGGCACTGGGCGGCAGCAGGGCGCCGTACGCGACGACCGGGCAGGCGTCTACCTCGAGGGCGGCCAGCTCGGCGAGGAACTGCGGCTCGGCCGGACGCACCGGGGTGAGGATGGGGACGCCGGCCTCGGCGGCCAGCGCGGCCACGGGTGACGCGACGCTGCGGCGGCCGCGTCCGGCGGGTGCGGGCGGGCGGGTGATCACCGCCGCCACCTCGTGGTCGGACGCATCGAGCAAGGCCCGAAGGGTGGGCACCGCGGCCGCAGGCGTGCCCGCGAAGGCCAACCTCACAGGGCGCGACCCAGGGTGGGGTGCGGGCTGATCTTGACGGTGGGGGCGGGCTCGCCGGCCCAGTTGGCCTCGCGGATGGCCTTCATCGCGTCCTTGCGGGTGGCGGCGTCGAGGCGGTCGACGAACAGCACGCCGTCGAGGTGATCGGTCTCGTGCTGCACGCAGCGGGCGAGCATGGCCGCCCCCTCGACCGTGATCGGGTCGCCGTACATGTTCTGCCCGTGAGCCACCACATCGGCCTTGCGCCGGCAGTCGAAGGTGAGGCCGGGGATCGACAGGCAACCCTCGGGTCCGTCCTGCTCCTCGTCGGTCGGGAAGTGCAGGACGGGGTTCACCAGGTGCCCGGTGCCCTCCCCGACGACGTGGTAGGTGAAGACGCGCAGTCCGACGCCGATCTGCGGTGCGGCGAGGCCCTGGCCGGGCGCGTCGAGCATGGTCTCGGCGAGGTCGGCGACCAGGGTGCGCAGTTGCTTGTCGAAGTCGACGACGACATCGGCCGCGGTACGCAGGACCGGGTCACCGAAGAGGCGGATGGGCTGGACAGTCACGGTGGGCAAGTCTAACGAGGGGCGCGCCCGTGCCGGTGGATCGTTAGTTAGAATGGCTAACGAACGAAAGGACGAATGTGCCCCGCTCCGAGACCCACGACCGCCGCATTGCGCTGTCGGTCACCACCGTCGGCATCCTCGCCGCCACGTTGAACTCCTCGATCCTGCTGATCTCACTACCGGCGATCTTCGCCGGACTGGGGCTCAACCCGCTGGCCCCGGCCAACATCTCCTACCTGCTGTGGATGCTGATGGGCTTTCTGCTCGTCACCGCCGTGCTGGTGGTGACGTTCGGGCGGCTCGGCGACCAATACGGCCGGGCGAAACTCTTCAATCTCGGCTTCCTGATCTTCACGCTCGCCTCGATCGGCTGCGCGCTCGTCCCGAACACCGGCGCGGCCGGAGCGCTGGAGATCATCGTGCTGCGGGTGGTGCAGGGCGTCGGTGGCGCCATGGTCATGGCGAACTCGACCGCGATCATCACCGACGCCTTCCCGGCCGACCGCCGCGGTTTCGCCCTCGGCGTCAACCAGGTCTCCGCGCTCGCCGGCTCGTTCCTCGGCCTGATCATCGGCGGCATCCTTTCCGAGTGGCACTGGCGCGCGGTGTTCTGGGTGAGCGTCCCCATCGGTATCTGGGGTACCTGGATGGGCTACCGGACGCTGCACGACAAGCCGCGCGACCGCGCGCGGAAGGTGCGCATCGACTGGTGGGGCAACCTGACGTTCGGCATCGGCCTCGTGGCCGTGCTCGTTGCGATCACCTACGGCCTGCAGCCCTACGGCGGCCACACGATGGGCTGGACGTCGCCCAAGGTGCTGACCGGACTCATCGGCGGCGTCGTGCTGCTGATCGCCTTCGGCGTGATCGAGACCAGGGTCGCCGACCCGATGATCGATATGCGCCTGTTCAAGGTGCGGGCCTTCGCGGCCGGGCAGGCGGTGAATCTGCTGGCGGCGATGTCGCGCGGCGGCCTGCAGTTCATGCTGATCATCTGGCTGCAGGGCATCTGGCTGCCGCTGCACGGCTACAGCTTCGCCAACACCCCGCTCTGGGCCGGCATCTACATGCTGCCGCTGACCGTCGGGTTCCTGATCGCCGGTCCCGCGTCAGGCGCGGTGTCCGACCGGTTCGGCGCGCGGGCCTTCGCCACCGGCGGGCTCCTGCTCACGGCGGTCACGTTCGTGGGGCTGATCCTCCTGCCCGCCAACTTCGACTACGGCCTTTTCGCCACGCTGTTGGCCGTCAACGGCATCGGCATGGGTCTGATGGCGGCCCCGAACTCGGCCGCGATCATGAACGCGGTGCCGGCGTCACAACGCGGTGCAGCGTCGGGGATCCGGGCCACCGGGATGAATGCCGGCATGGTGCTGTCGATGGGCGGCTTCTTCACGCTCATGGCGGTGGGGCTGGCGTCCCGGCTGCCGAGCGCGTTGTCGAGTGGGCTCGTCGCGGCCGGTGTGTCACCGGCGGCCGCCGACGCGGCCTCGCACGTCTCCCCCGTCGGCACGCTGTTCGCGGCGTTCCTGGGCGACAACCCGATCAAGCAACTCGTGCCCAATCCCGGGCCGGGCGCCGACACGGCCCAGATCTACGGTCGGACGTTCTTCCCGAACGTCATCTCCGGGCCGTTCATGCACGGACTCTTGATCGCATTCTCGGCGTCCATCCTCATGCTGCTGCTGGCGGCGGGCGCATCGCTGATGCGCGGTGGGCGTTACATCCACGCGGATGCCGACGGCTCGGTGCACCACGACTCGGTGGCCGAGGCCATCGCCCGCGAAGGCGACGCGCTGGCCGTGCCGGCGGTACCCGGCGAAGAGGTCGCGTACGACGAGGCCGTGACCGGACCCGGTTCGCGCTGAGGCTCGGCGCCCAGACGGCCGGTCGCGCCGACCTCAGATCACCTCGAGCGGGTCGAGCGCGATACGGATCGGTTCGGCCGACCGGCGCGATGAGCGCGCGGCGGCGGCGATGCGCAGGGCGTGGGCGAGGTCGGCGCCGCGGGCGCGCGGCACCCGCACCAGCACCCGTTCGGTGTCGGCGTCGATGGGCACCGGCCCCACGACCTGTGCGCCCAGCGGCAGTTCGGCGGATCCCAGCAGCTCCGCAACGGCCGCCGGCGTGCCGGTCAGCGCGGCCATTCGGGTGACCGGGGGAAAGCCCAGTGCCGCGCGATCGGCGAGCTCGCGCGCCGCGAAGCCCGCGGGATCCCACCGCACCAACGCCTGCACCGCGACGATGCCCGCGTCGGCGCTGACCACCACCGTGGCGCCCGGCCGCACGAGCGCGGCGGCATTGGCCCACCGACGAAGGGTCTCTTCGGCCGCGCGCAGGTCCGGCCGCGACAGCAGCGCCCAGCCGTCGAGCAGCAGCGCCGCGCCGTAGCCACCGGCGCTGATCGGTTCGGCCCCCGGCGTCGCGACGACGAGAGCCGGCTCGTCCCCGACCGCGGCCAGCACCCGGTCCCCGCCCGAAGTGCGCACCGGATAGCCGGGGAAGGCGCGGCCGAGCTCCTCGGCGGTGCGCCCCGACCCCACGACGGCGGCCCGCAACCGCCGGCCGCCGCACGTCGGGCACGTCCACTCCCCTGCCGGGCGGCCACACCAGCGGCACGCGGCGACGCCGTTCTGCGACGAGGCGGCCAGCGGGCCGGCACAGATCGAGCACCGCGCCGGCGTGCGATCGCGCGCGCAGGCGAGCGACGGCACGTAGCCACCGCGCGGGACCTGGACGAGCACCGGGTGCCCGGCCTCGAGCGCCTCGCGAGTGGTGCGCCACGCGAGGCTGGGCAGCCGGGCCGCCGCCGCGGCCGGGTCCCGGGCGATCTCGACGTCGTCGGCGACCGGGCGCACCCGCGGGGCCACGGCCCGCAGTTCGGCGCGATCGGCGGCGATCTCGTGGGCCCAGCCGGTGTCGACGAGCAGGTGCGCCTCGGCGGTGCGGGCGTGGCCGCCGACGAGCAGCGCGGCACCGGTGAGCGACGAGCGCAGGGCCAGGACATCCCGGGTGTGCGGGTAGGGCGCCCGCGGCTCGGCGTG
>JAOPVG010000397.1 GCA_025966255.1 Jatrophihabitans sp. | reverse complement strand
GCTGGGTGTGCGCCCGGAGCAGTACCGGGACTTCGCCGCCCTGCGCGGCGACCCGTCCGACAATCTGCCCGGTGTGCGGGGCGTCGGTCCGCGCATCGCCGCCCGCCTTTTGGCCGACTTCGGCAGTGCGGCCGCCGCGTTCGACGACCTGGCCGCCGTCCGGGCCAAGCTTGGCGTGGGCGTGGCCCAGCGGCTGACGCATCCCGACGCCCGCTCGGCGTGGGAACTCAACTGCCAGGTGATGACGATGCGCAGCGACGTTTGCCTCGATCTCGACCTGCGGTCGGGCCTGGGCGTGCTGCCGTTGCAGGCCGATGTGGTGGGCGCGGTGTTCCGGGCCCGGAACCTGACCTGGTCGGCCGGGCAGGCCGTGCGGATCTTGGCTGAGGTCGAGCCCGAGGCCGTCGACGTGCGGCCGGCTGTCATCGACGACGATCGCGGATGGTGGGGGAGCCGGGCCCCGCGGCGGCTGCCCAAGTTGCCGGACCGGCGCCCGGCGGCCGAGCAGTTGGCCTTGTTCTAGCCGCTCCGCCATGGCCGCCCCACGAACGTACCGAGGCCGCCCGGATTGCTCCGGGCGGCCTCGAACAGTCGCTAGTGCTGTGGTGCGGTCAGGCGGTCTTCGCCCCACGCCGGGCCCGCAACACGTCGAGCCGCTCGGCCAGAACCTCTTCGAGGTCGGCGACCGTGCGGCGTTCCATGAGCATGTCCCAGTGGGTACGCGGCGCCTTGACCTTCTTGGCCTCGGGCTCCGGACCATCGATGAGCTTGGCTGTGCTGCCATCGAGCCGACAGTCCCACGTGCTGGGAATCTCGGCCTCTTCGGAGAACGGGACGCTGAATTCGTGGCCCCGCGCGCATCGATACGCGGCGATATTGCGTGGCGCTGGTTCTGCGCCGTACTCAGTCTCGTAACTGATCGCGCCGAGTCGACTGCCCCTCAGTGTTCGATCTGCCATAGTGGGCACCTCCCGGACGTCTCTCGTTGCCTTCTTGGTCATCAGGCTCAACGAGCCATGCGGCTTGATGATTCCCATATGGTCGGCCCGGTAACGGCGGCTGGCCCGTTCGTGCTCAGTCCGATGCCAGCCCAGCTGGGCGGATTCGCCCGATTGAGACCGTCGAGGAGACCCTGTGAAGATCGTTCCTGGCGCCCGCTCGCTGCCTGATGCCCGCGCGCTGGGCCAGCAGATCGGGGCGGGACGGGCCGTCATCGCCGCGGCGATCCTGGCCGCCCCGGTGCCCGCGGCCCGGCTGCTCGGTGCCGACACTGCGACGGCCCAGCGGGTCACCTGGCTGAGCCGCATGATGGCGATCCGCGACGGCGCGCTCGGCGCCGGCGCGGTCGATGCGCTGCGGCGCGGGCGGGATCCCGTCTCCTGGCTGCTGGGCGGCGCGGTGGCCGACGCCGTGGACGCCGTCGTCATCGCCGGGGCGCTCAAGCGAGGGCGCCTGCGCGGGGTCGTCCCGATGAGCCTCGTCGTGGGTGCGGCCGGTACGTCAGCCCTGGGCGTCGTGACGGCGCTGCGGATACGCGGGGCGGATCGCCGCCTCAGACGTCAAGCGTGAGCTGACCTCGCCCGGTCCCGGTTCCCAGGTCGCCGCGGCGATGATGCATGCGGCACAGCACCTGGTAGTGCACGGCCGGGGCGTCTGGACCGTCCAGGGCCGTGTCGGCCACGACCACCGTGTCGCCCTCCCGGACCACCCGGCCGTCCACCACGCGACCGTTCAACTGGCCCGGTCGCCCGCACCAGCACAGCACCTCGACGTGCACCGGCTGGATCTCGTCCGCCAGTTCGAAGAGTCGTTTGGCGCCCGGAAGCAGCTCGGTCCGGAAGTCGGTCGCCAGGCCGAAGCAGTAGACATCCACGTGCCAGTCGTCGACGAGCTCGGCCAGCTGGTCGACGTGCTCGGGGGTGAGGAACCCCGCCTCGTCCACGATCAGGTAGTCGAGCGCGTTACCGGCCGCCCATTGCTCCCGGACGAGCAGCCGCAGATCGGTGTCATCGGCGACGTCGATCGCCTCCCGGCTCAGCCCGACCCGGGTGGTGATCGTGGCGCCGCCGGAGCGGTCGTAGCGGACCAGCAGCAGGCCGCGCCGGCCCTGCCGCGCCTGGTTGTGGTCGATCTGCAAGGCGAGCGTCGACTTGCCGCAGTCCATGGGTCCGTAGAAGAACTTCAGGTGGGCCGGCATCGGGGTGGCGCGGCGGTTGCCGGCCGCCGGCACGGAGGCGAGTGCTCCCGTCAACGCCTCCGGGAAGGACGGGACCGCGGGCTCGACCACCCGGCGAGGCTACCTGGCGGCTACCTGGCGCGAACTCTGGTGATGACGGCGGAGGCCCCGTCTGTACGGCAGATCCACAGGTGGCTGAAGCCGACAGGGCCAATCCGCGGCGTACCGTGAGCCCACGGGCGATCGCCAGGACGGCGTCGGTCCGGACCCGTGGCTAGCACCGCGGATCGTTCTCATCAGCGCCGAGGGAAACACCGCGCCACCGGGTCTGACCCGAGCGCGACGCTGGCGGCCGGGTCATGTCCGGACTGATGCTCGCGCCTCGTTCCCGCTCGAAAGGCTCTTGTGATCTCTGGACCTACGCACGTCATCGACATGCCGGGCTGGCGCCCGATCGCCCGGAAGGTCCTGACGACACTGCTGATGGTGTCGCTGCTGCCGATGGCCGTCTTCTACACGACCATCTCGCTGTACGGATTGCGGCCCGCGGTGCTCGCGACGGTGGGCCTGTACTACGCCGGGATCCTGGCCCAGGTGGTCCGACGCAAACCGGTCTTCGCTGCTGCGCTGCTCGGCGCGGGTTTGCTGTCCATCCGGGCCGTGGTCACCTTTCTCACCGGCAGTGCCTTCATGTATTTCCTGCAGCCGGTGGCCTGCACGGTGGCGACGGCGACGGTCTTTGCGGCCACGGCGCTGGCCGGCCGTCCGGTGCTGGACCGGCTCGCGCACGAGTTCTGCCCGTTCCCGGAGGAACTGTCCGAGCAATTGCGCGAGGCGCGGTTCTTCTCGCGGCTGTCCGTGGTGTGGACCTGTACCTACCTGTTCAACGCCGTGGGCACGGTGTGGCTGCTCACCAACGCATCGCTCGGCGGCTTCATGCTGATCAAGTCCGTCATGTCACCGGTCGTCACCGTCGCGGCCGTGGTCGTGTCCTATCTGGTCTTCCGGGTGACGATGCGGCATCAGAACGTCACTATCCGGTGGAATCACCGCGCACCCGCTCTGGACACGCGCGTCCTGGTGAGCGCGTAGGTCAGAGCTTCTGGGGGACCGGGTTGCCGGCCGCGGCGATCGCGCGGCGCATCGGCACCAGAAGGAGCAGCACGAAACCCACCACGAAGAACACGACCAGCGACACGAGCGCGCTGCGGTAGTTGCCGGTGTTCTGGTAGGCCACCCCGAACACGAGCGGCCCGAGGAATGACGTGCCGGCGTCGCTGATCTCGTAGAACGCGAAGTACTGCGCCTCCGATCCGGCCGGGATGACGCGGGAGAACAGCGACCGGGACAGCGCCTGGCTGCCGCCGAGGACGAGCGCGATGAGCACGGCGAGCGCGAAGAACTGCCACGGAACCCCGGCCGAGAGCCGGTACGCGATGCCGACGACGATCAGCCACACCACCAGCGAGCCGAGCACCACTCGTTTCGCGCCGACCTGCTCGGCGATCCGGCCGAGGCCAAGCGCGCCGAAGTAGGCGACGAACTGGACGAGCAGGATGCCGAGCAGCAGGACCGTGTCGGAGAGCCGCAGCTCCTTGTCGCCGTACTGCGAAGCGACGGTGATGACAGTCTGGATGCCGTCGTTGTAGACGAGGAACGCGCCGAGGAACGCCAGCGTCAGCGGGAAGGCCCGCATGTGCCGCAGCGTGCCGGCCAGTTCGGCGAAGCCCTGGCTCAGCGCCGAGCCGCGCCGCGCCGCCCGCGCGCCGGGACCGAGAAACTTGGGCAGCCAGCGGCGGACGGGCAGGCTGAACAGGATCCACCACACGCCCGCGGTGCACAGGGCGATGCGGGCGAGCGTGGATTTGTCCACGGCCAGGCTCAGCGCGAAGTCGATCGCCAACAGGATCCCGCCGCCGATGTAGGCCACCGCCCAGCCGACCGACGACGCATGATCGCGGTCCTCGCTGGTGGACAGGTCGATGAGCAGCGAGTAGCTGACGACGATCGAGCAGCTGTACCCGAGATACGCGATCGCGAACAGGATCGCGCCGAGCTGCCACGCTGTGCTCGTCACCGCCACCATGGCGATGCACGCGACCGCGCCGACCCAACCGCAGGCGAGCATGATGTCGCGCTTGCGTCCGGTGCGGTCGGCGACGGCGCCCACCAGCGGCATCAGCACCACGAGCAGGATCGTCGACGCGGTGATCGTGTACGCGAACAGGCTGCCTGGGGCGATCGGGATGCCCAGGACATGCACCCGTCCGTTCTTGCCCACAACGTTTTCGGCCACCGACGTCAGATAGCGGGACATGAAGACGGTGACGACGATCGTGGGGAAGGCGTGGCTGGCCCAGCCGTAGAGATACCAACCGTGGCGGGCCCGATCGGTGCGCGGCGGAGGGACCGCCACCGCCGGCCGCTCGGTCACGGCGGGCCGTCCGCGACGGCCGGCCACTCCCCGCGGGCCACGAGTAGATCCCGCAGCACGTCGGCGCGGTCGGTCATGATGCCGTGCACGCCGAGATCGAGCAGTCGCGTCATCTCAGCCGGATCGTTCACCGTCCACACGTGCACCTGCACCCCGAGGCGGTTGGCCGCGGCGAGGTAGCCCGCGTCGACGAATGGCGCCCGGCCCAGGCGCGCCGGCACCTGGGCGCACCGTCCGGCGTAGCGGTGACCGCGCCGCGATCCTGTGAGCCGCAGCCCCAGCGCCTCCCGCGGTCCCAGCGATGTGCACAGCCGCGGCCCGAGGACGCGCCGCATCGCCAGAATGCGACGCCCCGAGAACGCCCCGACGCAGACCCGCTCCAGCGTGCCGGTGCGCCGGATGGCCGCGGTCGCCGGCGCGATGCCGAGATCGGACTTCACGTCGAGGTTGATCCGGACGTCCGGCCACGCGGCGAGCAGATCGCTCAGCAGCGGGATCGGCTCGCGCCCGGCGATGCGGGCCTCACGCACCACCGACCAGGGCAGGGCGTCGACGCGACCGCGACGGTCGGTCATCCGGTTGAGGGTCGAGTCGTGGAAGGCGAGCGCGACCCCGTCGGATGTGACGCGCACGTCCGTCTCCAGGTAGCGGTAGCCGAGCGACACGGCCCGTTCGAAGGCCGTCATCGAGTTCTCCGCCCCGTCGGGCGCGAAGCCGCGGTGCGCGAACGCCAGGGGCGTCGCCCCGGCGAGAAACCCGTAGTCAGGCATCGGCCGCCGG
Organism: Jatrophihabitans sp.; assembly: GCA_025966255.1. GTDB lineage: Bacteria > Actinomycetota > Actinomycetes > Mycobacteriales > Jatrophihabitantaceae > Jatrophihabitans. The sequence continues at coordinate 3,703 of JAOPVG010000397.1, read as the reverse complement.
CAGTCCGAGCAGGGTGCGCAGGTGCCGGGCGGGAGGCGAGCCGTGCGCGAGCATCGCGTCGTGCACCTGCCGCACGCCCCAGTCCGGATGGGCCGCGCGCAGATCGGTCGCGACGTCCCGGACCTCCGTGTACCCGACGTAGTAGGTGCAGAGCTGGGTCGAGGAGAGCTGGACGCGCCGCCACTTGCCCGCCGCCTCGCCGCGTTCCTGGAAGCCGCGGCCGAGCATCAACTCCATCGCGCCGGCCTCGTCGAGATCGCCGCAGTGGAAGCGGATGTCGAGGATCGCGTTGATCGTCGTCCGAAGCTGCATCTTCAGCTGTTGCATGCGCAATGCGGTGGCCGCCGACTCGGACACGTCGGAGCGGAATCCGCGTTCGGCCATCAGCTCCTCGGTGTACACCGCCCAGCCCTCGACGAACGACCCGCTCCACCAGACCGTGCGCACCGGGGTGCGGCCGCGGTACCGGTTCGCGTGCATGAGCTGCAGCGCGTGGCCGGGCATCGCCTCATGGACGGTGAGGTTCTGCAGCATGTGCGCGTTGTACTCGCGGTAGAACGAGTCGACCTGCTCGCGGCTCCAGTCGGTCGGCGTGGGGGAGACGGCGTATTCGGTGGGCAGGGCAGCGCTCTCGAGCGGGCCGTTCGGGCGGCAGTAGGCGACGGCAACACCTCGATCGATCTCGGGCATCTCCACGACGTCGACCGCGTCGTCGTACACGGTGACGAGGTCGTGGGCGCGGACGAATTCGGTGGTGGCGGTGAGCGCGTTGCGGCAGAGCCCGAGGATCGTCGCATCGGTCGGAGCGTCGCCGGCGAGTCGGTCGAGCACCTCGCGCACGGTTGTGGCGTCCGGCCGGGCCACGCCGGCGATCGCGCCGGCCTGCTCGATGATCTGGGCTTGGATCCGGTCGAGGTCGGACTCGGCCCGGCGCAGCAGCGACTGCGGGTCGAAGGCGGTGTCGAGAGTGAGGGCGAGCTTGATCCGGAACAGGTCCTCGCCGATCTGCGGATCACGGGTGGCGGTGTCGGCCGCCGCCGCGAGCCAGTCGCGGTGCTCGACCAGCGCCGCCCGGGCCTTCGCGGCAGCGGGCTCGACGGCCCCCCGCAGTTGCGGAGCGGCGGCGAGGGCAGCCGGTACCTCGGTGTCGATGATGCCGATCGTGCCCTCGAGCTGGCCGAGCGCGGTCTCGAGATGGATGCCGGACATCACGCCGAGGCGGGTGCGGGCCGCGTCCAGGTACTCGGGTATCGCCGCCAGGCGGTGACCCACGGATTCGAGCCGCGCGGGCAACGGCGCGAAGTCACGGGACAGCAGTGAGTGCAGCCCGCCGCCGGGGTTGTGCTGCATCGGGTTCCACTCGGCCTCGCGGAGATCGGTCAGCTCGAGAAGTTCGGCGGCGAGCACTGTGCGCAGGACGCCGGCGTCCACCTGGTCGTCGGCACCGCCCGACACGAGGACGTCCAGTTCGGCGAGGAGGGCCCGCAACTCGGCGGCGCGCTGGTCGGCGGCGTAGGCCGAGGGGTCGTCGAGCAGGCTGTCCCGCGCGTGGTCGCCAAGATACGTGGCGTTGACCGGGCTGCGGCCGAGCGCGCCGGTCAGGGCGCGGGCGGCGATGTCCGGCAAGCGGGCACTGGACGCGGAGGCGCCGACAGGATGGCTGGTCACCCAGCCATCCTGCCGTCCGGCGTCACGCAGAGCCAGGAGCGTGCGGCTCGGCGCTCCGCTCAGCTGGCCTGGATCCTGGTGACGTAGTACTTGCCGTCGGACTCCTTGGTGACCGTGATCCTGATCTTCGACTGGCCGTCGACGCTCTGGAAGTCGAACACCGGCCCGGTCTGTGAGCTGGTCGGCGCGTACAGCTTGCTGGTGCCGCTGACGCTCTTGATCGTGGCGTCCGAGACCGTGCCCGGGTACACGCAGCCGCGGGCGAGTTCGGTCGAGCCGATATCGATGGCCCCGATGAACGTGGTCGCCGTCGTGACCGCGCTCGTGGAGCTCGCGCAGTAGCTGCCGAGTCCCAGCCCGGTCGGCGCCGTGATCGACGGGGTTGCGCTCGATGGCAGGAGGCTGATCGAGGGACTGGTCGCCAGCGACGGCGCTGAGGCGCCGCCCCGGGTGCTGCCTGCGGTCGGCAGGTTGGTCAGGGCCTTGGTGAAGCAGACCTTCCAGGTGCCGCCCTCCTTGACCACCGGGATCTTGGCCGACTGCGGACCGCCCTTCTCGGACGTGACCGTGGTTTGGACGGTGGCATTGTTGCTGTCCTGCTGCGTGACGGTGCCGATCGTGTAGGACTGCACCTTCCCGTTGGCATCCAGCCCGCTCGCCTGACCGGCCGCGATGTCCGACTGACAGAGCGTGTTCGCGGCGGCGGAGACGTCGCCCTTCTTGCCGGCGTCGAGCAGGCTCTTCACGGCGTCCGTGGGGCTGGACGCCGAAGCGGAGGAGGAGAACACGCCCGTCAGGAGCAGGATCGCCACGACGATGCCCGCGACAACGAGCGTGCCGACGCCGGCGATCAGTCCCTTACGTGATCCCGCGCCGCCGCCGGTGTTGGCCGGTGCCGCGCCGGTGTACGGGTTGAACTGCGGCTGTCCGTACTCACCGCCCGGGTACTGCGGCTGTCCGTACTCACTGCCCGGGTACTGCGGCTGCTCGCCGTACTGCGAGGGCTGTCGCCCGTACTGCGGAGGCGGCCCGTAGGCCGGCGGCTGCTGCCCGTACTGCGGTGGCTGTTGGCCGTATTCGGGAGGTTGACCGTAGGGCGGTACTTGCTGACCCGGCGGCGGTGGTTGCTCGCCGTGGGGCGGCTGCTGCCCGTAGTTCGGCGGCTGCTGCCCGTAGTTCGGGGGCTGCTGGCCGTACTCAGGTGGGCCGCCCGGTCCGGGCGGGCCGAAGCCCTGATCGCTCATGGAAATTCCTCCCTGGACAGTTCAGCCGACCCATCGTTCGGTGGGTGAGGAGCCACGTCAAGCACAGGTGATACACCGCGCGGGACGATTGCGGCGAGTCGGACACCGCGCCCCGACCTAGGTGGTCGCGGCGCGTAAATCGGTCAGCCGGCTAGAGAAAGATGTCGAGCTGCAAGTCGTCGTCGCTTCCGTCGCCGTACCGGTAAGGGCTGAGATCGGTGATGCCCGCTTCGGCCAGTACCTCGTCGTCGATGAAGGTGTTGCCGGTGCACTCGCGCGCCGGCCGGCGCAGGATCTCGAATGCGGCATCGGCCATGATCTCGGGACGCCGCGCGGCCGCCATCGCCTCGTCGCCGCCCACGATGTTCTGCACCGCGGCGGTGGCGATCAGGGTGCGCGGCCAGAGGCAGTTGCCGGCGATGCCCTCGTCCCGGCGCGACTCGGCCACGCCCAAGGTCAGCATCGTCATCGCGTACTTGCTGATCGTGTACGGCGCGTGCGCGGCCAGCCACTTGCGGTCCGGGTTCAGCGGCGGCGAGAGGGTGAGCACGTGCGCGTTGTCGGACTTCCCGAGGTGCGGCAGCGCGAGGCTCGTGAGCAGGAACGTGCCGCGGGCGTTGATGTCCAGCATCAGGTCATAGCGCTTCGCCGGCAGGTCGCCGATGTTGCTGAGGTTGATCGCCGACGCGTTGTTGACCACGATGTCGATGCCGCCGAAGCGCTCCACGGTCTGCGCGACCGCCGCGGCGACCGACGCCTCGTCCCGCACGTCGCCGAGGATGGGCAACGCG
>JAOPVG010000335.1 GCA_025966255.1 Jatrophihabitans sp. | reverse complement strand
CGGACGGTGGGCGCCGTCGACCTCACGTGTTGGCGCAAGGACGCGGAATCCCTGCTGTTGACGCTCGCCGAGACCACGGCCGAGCAGATTTGCAAAGCGATGCTCACCGACTCGGGGGTGCGCGAGTTCGAGGTACTGCAGGCCTATCGGCGGACGTGCCGCCGCACGACGGGCATCGTCTTCGCACTGACCGACGACGCGGTCATGCTCAACGACCACGCCCGCTCCGAGCTCGACCCGGCCGACCAGGCCGCCCTACTCAGCCACGCCGGCGAAGCCGTGTCGAGGCTGGGCACCGGTCGTCGTCAATCGGTCGGCGTCATTCTGCCGACCGGCGCGTCGGCGCGGATGTACTGCCAGCAGGTCAGCGTCGGGACCGAACCGGCCGGGCTGGTCGTGCACGTCAAGGTCGGCGAGACCGAGGCGCGGGTGAGCGGGCACCGGTCCTCGGCGCTGCGCATGCCGCTGCCCGGTCTGATCGGCGACTCGCCGCTGTGGCGGCGCGTCTGCACCCAGATCGAGGGCGTCTTCACGTCGGGCGACTGGCTCGCGGTCGACGGCGAGCCGGGGGTGGGCAAGCTGGCCATTCTGCGGGCGGTGCAACTACGCCGCCAGCCCGCCCGCCGGTTCGTGGTTCTCGACGCGGCGGAGGCGAGCTCGGACCGACACTGGATGACCGAATGTCGCCGTCAGCTGACCGACGACCCGGACACGGTGATCATCCAGCACGTCGACATGTTGGACGCCAAAGGGCTGCGGGCGCTCACTTCCGCGCTGCAGGAGGTGAAACGCGATCCGGCCCACTCTGGCCTGTGGATTGCCGTAACCCTGCTGTCCGGCGGCGGGCGGACCGACCTCGACCAGCTGCTGCGGCTGTTCCCGACGACGGTCGAGGTGCCCCCTCTGCGGCTGCGGCTGGAGGATCTGCCGCCGCTCGTGTCGTTCTTCCTGGCCAAGCTGGGCCACGGCAGCCAGGTGACCTGTTCCCCGGAGGCGATGCGGCTGCTGCTGCGCTCGTCGTGGCCGGGGAACGTCGACCAACTGCACCACGTGCTCCAGCAGATCGGGCTGCACCGGCGCTCGGGCACGATCGACGCCGAGGACCTACCGGCGGAGACGTTGTCGATGAGCCGACGCGTGCTCACCCGGCTCGAATCGATGGAGCGCGACGCCATCGTGCGCGGGCTGACCGACAGCGGCGGCAACAAGGTCGCAGCCGCGCGGTCGCTGGGGATGTCGCGGGCGACGATCTACCGCAAGATCCACGAGTACGGGATCGTGACGCCCGGCTGAGGCCGGGCACGCCGACGCCAAGAGTGCCTCGATCGAGGCGCGCTCTCGTCAAAAGGCGGTCAAAAGGCGAGCTGGACGCCGATAGCGGCCGCGACAAGCGCGGCGCACCCCAGCTGGATGTGCCCGGAATTGACCATCTGCCACTGCACCCGGCGCCGGGCGTGCGGCGGGAGCGTGTGCAGGTCGATGTGGCCGGCCAGGTGCATGGACAGCCATTGACCGAGGGAGATCAGCACCGCGATCCCGAGAAAAGCCATCGCCGTCCGCGACATGTCTATCCCCTCGTCCACACCGCCCGCAGCATTCACCCTGGGAGCTGCAGATGGCGGCCGCGGTCTCAATGTGAGACGGGGCTCGGAGACCCCCTCGCGCGCAATCAATCGTTAGTGGTAACTTACCGTTCGTCATGACGAACGGAACAGCGATGCTCGCCGCACTCGGCGACCCGTCCAGGCAGGCCATCCTCGACCTGCTCGCCGACGGCCCGCATGCCGTCGGCGAGATCGCCGCCGCGCTGCCGATCAGCCGACCCACCGTCTCGCAGCACCTGAAAGTGCTCAAGGACGTCGGCCTCGTCGTCGACCACAGCGCAGGTACGCGTCGCCTCTACCAGGCCGATCCCGCCGGACTGGCGATTCTGCGCGGACACCTCGACCAGTTCTGGCACCGGTCGCTGGCCGCGTTCCAGAACTACACCGACGAAGCAAAGGACGAGCAGACATGATCGATTCCACCGGCGCCGTTCGACAGCAGATCGTCGTCGGCACCAATCCGACGACGGCGTTCGACCTGTTCACCCGACGCATGACCGACTGGTGGCCAAGCCATCATCACATCGGCAGCGCACCCATCGACCAGATCATCATCGAGCCGCGCGAGGGCGGTCGCTGGTATACCCGCCACACCGACGGCACCGAGACATCGACGGGCTACGTCACGGCCTGGGAGCCCCCCGCCCGCCTGGTCATCACCTGGCAGATCACCGCGGACTGGTCCTTCGACACCGCGCTGATCACAACAATCGAACTCACCTTCACGTCTCAGGACGAGCACCACACACTCGTCGAACTCACCCACGGCGACTTCGACAACTACGGTCCCGACGCTGACCGCATGCGCGACACATTCGACTCCCCCGACGCGTGGGCGGCCACACTCGCCGCGTTCGCCGCCTGCTCGACGGTGTCGGCATGAAATACGTCGTGCTCTACGAATCCGCTCCCGACGTCCACCTCACGGCACCGGCTCACTTCCCGGCCCACAGGGCGCGACTCAAGGAGTTCCACGAGCGCGGCGAGCTATTGATGGTCGGGACCTTCGCCGACCCACAAGCGCAAGGCTCGATGGCGATCTTCCGCACCCGCGAGAGCGCGGACGCCTTCACGGCCGACGACCCGTTCGTCGTCCACGGCGTCGTCTGCAACGTCGACATCAGAGAATGGAACGAGATCCTCGCCGGCTGACCCCATCGACACGACGGTCAGCCGCCGAGGTACGCGGCTCGGCCACTTACGATGCACGCGTGGGCCTCGCTGACCTGCTCAGCTACGTCGCGGCCGGCGTCGCCTCCCTGGGCAATGCCACGGCCAAC
>JAOPVG010000304.1 GCA_025966255.1 Jatrophihabitans sp. | reverse complement strand
GGCGGGACAGGTCGATCCCGAGTTCCTCTGCGGCGCGGTAGACGTCGTCATCCGTGTCACGCATCTCAACTGCGGTGCCGTCACTCGAGAGCACCTCGACGTTCAGGCACAGCGACTGCAGTTCCTTCAGCAGCACCTTGAACGACTCCGGGATGCCCGGCTCGGGGATGTTCTCGCCCTTGACGATCGCCTCGTACACCTTGACCCGGCCGAGGATGTCGTCGGACTTGATCGTCAGCAGTTCCTGCAGCGCGTACGCGGCGCCGTAGGCCTGCATGGCCCAGCACTCCATTTCACCGAAGCGCTGACCACCGAACTGCGCCTTACCGCCCAGCGGCTGCTGGGTGATCATCGAGTACGGGCCGGTGGAGCGGGCGTGGATCTTGTCGTCGACGAGGTGCAGCAGCTTCAGGATGTAGACGTAGCCCACCGAGACCGGCTCCGGGAACGGCTCGCCGGAGCGCCCGTCGAGGAGGTTGGCCTTACCGCTGGCCCCGATCAACTGCGCGCCGTCACGAGTCTTCGTCGTGGAGGCGAGCAGCCCGGTGATCTCACCCTCGCGGGCACCGTCGAACACCGGCGTCGCGACGTTGGTGTTGGGCTCGCCGGTGCGGGCCTCGTCGGACAGCCGGGCCGCCCACTCGGGCTTGCCCTCGATCTCCCAACCGGTCTTGGCGACCCACCCGAGGTGGGTCTCCAGAACCTGGCCGACGTTCATCCGGCTCGGCACGCCGAGCGGGTTGAGCACGATGTCGACCGGAGTGCCGTCCTGGAGGAACGGCATGTCTTCGGGCGGGAGGATCTTGGCGATGACGCCCTTGTTGCCGTGCCGGCCGGCGAGCTTGTCGCCGTCCTGGATCTTGCGCTTCTGGGCGATGTAGACCCGGACGAGCTCGTTGACGCCAGGCGCCAGTTCGTCGCCGTCCTCACGGCTGAAGACGCGCACGCCGATGACCTTGCCGGCCTCACCGTGCGGCACCTTCAGCGAGGTGTCGCGCACCTCGCGAGCCTTCTCGCCGAAGATTGCGCGCAGCAGGCGCTCCTCCGGAGTCAGCTCGGTCTCGCCCTTGGGCGTGACCTTGCCGACGAGGACGTCACCGGGCACGACGTCGGCGCCGATGCGCACGATGCCGCGCTCGTCGAGGTCGGCCAGGACCTCTTCCGAGACGTTCGGGATGTCGCGCGTGATCTCCTCGGCACCCAGCTTGGTGTCGCGGGCGTCGACCTCGTGCTCCTCGATGTGGATCGAGGTGAGGACGTCGTCCTGGACGATGCGCTGGTTGAGGATGATCGCGTCTTCGTAGTTGTGGCCTTCCCACGGCATGAACGCGACGAGCATGTTCTTGCCGAGCGCCATCTCGCCCTCGTCCGTGGACGGGCCGTCAGCGATGACCTGACCGACCTCGACGCGGTCGCCCTCGTCGACGATCGGCTTCTGGTTGTAGCTCGTGCCCTGGTTGGAGCGCGCGAACTTGGCCAACCGGTACGTCTGGTGGGTGCCGTCGTCGGCCATCACGGTGATGTAGTCGGCCGAGAGCTCGGTGACCACACCCGCCTTCTCGGCGGTGACGACGTCAGCGGCGTCGACCGCGGCGCGCAGCTCCATGCCGGTACCCACGAGCGGGGCCTCGGCGCGGAGCAGCGGCACGGCCTGGCGCTGCATGTTGGCGCCCATGAGCGCGCGGTTGGCGTCGTCGTGCTCGAGGAACGGGATCATCGCCGAAGCGACCGACACCATCTGCCGCGGCGAGACGTCCATGTAGTCGACCTCGTCGGGCTCGATGAGCTCGACCTCGCCGCCCTTACGCCGCACGAGCACCTTCGACTCGGTGAAGTTGCCCTTCGCGTCGATGATGGCGTTGGCCTGGGCGATGACGAAGCGGTCCTCTTCATCGGCCGACAGGTACGCGATGTCGTCGGTGACCCGGCCGTTCTGCACCTTGCGGTACGGGGTCTCGACGAAGCCGAACGGGTTCACCCGGCCGTAGGAGGCCAGCGAGCCGATCAGGCCGATGTTCGGGCCTTCCGGCGTCTCGATCGGACACATCCGGCCGTAGTGGCTCGGGTGGACGTCACGGACCTCCATGCCGGCCCGGTCACGGGACAGACCACCCGGGCCGAGCGCCGACAGGCGGCGCTTGTGGGTGAGGCCGGCCAGCGGGTTCGTCTGGTCCATGAACTGCGACAGCTGGCTGGTGCCGAAGAACTCCTTGATGGAGGCGACGACCGGCCGGATGTTGATCAGCGTCTGAGGCGTGATGGCCTCGACGTCCTGCGTGGTCATGCGCTCGCGAACGACGCGCTCCATGCGGGACAGACCGACGCGGATCTGGTTCTGGATCAGCTCGCCGACCGTGCGCAGGCGCCGGTTGCCGAAGTGGTCGATGTCGTCGGTCTCGTAGCCCTCTTCACCGGCGTGCAGCCGGATGAGGTACTCGATGGTCCGGACGATGTCGTCCTCGGTGAGCGTGCCGGTGGCGATGGAGACATCGACGCCGAGCTTCTTGTTCACCTTGTAGCGGCCGACCTTCGCGAGGTCGTAGCGCTTGCCGTTGAAGAAC
>JAOPVG010000293.1 GCA_025966255.1 Jatrophihabitans sp. | reverse complement strand
GCGGCATCCTGCGTGAGCGCTACGGCTTCGATGTCGTCGGCGAGTGCGGCGACGGTTCGACCGTGCCCGCCGCTGTCGCGACGCTGCGTCCGGACATCGTGCTCATGGACGTGCGCATGCCCGGCGTGGACGGCGTCGAGGCCACCGCCGCCCTGCGCCGGGATCCGGACAGCCCACCCGTGCTCGTCCTGACCACGTTCGACGACGACGAGATCCTGGCGGCCGCGTTACGCGCCGGTGCGTCCGGCTTCCTGCTCAAGGGCGTGCCGGCCGACGATCTGCAGCAGGCCGTGCGCACTGTCGCCGAGGGCGGCGCGTGGCTGGACCCGGCGGTGACTGGACGTGTGCTCACCACATTCCGCGCGGCCCCTGCGAGCGCGGTCGAGGACCGGAGTCTCGACGTGCTGACGGCCCGCGAGCGCGAGGTGCTCGCGCTCATCGGTCAAGGGCTGACGAACGCCGAGATCGCCGCCCAGTTCGTGCTCGGGGAGGGCACCGTGAAGACGCACGTCAACCACGTGTTCGCCAAGCTGCACCTGCGGGACCGGGCCGCCGCGGTCGTACTCGCCTTCGACAGCGGCCTGGTCATCCCGCGAGGGCGTCCGCCCGAGCGGTGGTAGGACTCACTTGGTCGACGAGGCCTTCGGGGTCGACTTCGGCGCCGCCGGGCTCGAGGTGCTGTTCAGCCTGATGAGTTGCTCGACCAGCGAGTCGTACTTGGCCTGAGCCTGGGCGATCTTCACCGGATCATGGGTGTCATAGGAAGCGTCGAGCTGGGCCTTGGCCGTGTTGAGTTGGGCGATGACCCCGGCGATGGTTCCTGCCGGCGCGTTAGACGACCCGGGCGCCGGAGTGGTCGGGGTCGTTGCCGGAGTGGTCGGGGTCGTTGCCGGACTCGGCGGCGCGTTTCCGCTCGTCTGGCCCACTTGCACCGACGAACCTGGGTCCCGCCCAGACGTGATGTCCTTCAGCGCGGCGGCGAGCGTGGCGCCGTAGCCGATCTTGTCGCCGTAGGTGACAAGCACTCGCTGCAGGGTCGGATAGGACGAGGAGCCGCTCGTCGCCTGCACGTAGAGCGGTTCGACGTAGAGGAACGAATCCCCGAGCGGGAGGGTCAACAGATTCCCGTGCAGGACCTCGCTCTGCCCGGTTCCGAGCAGACTGATGTCCTTGGAAATGGTCGAGTTCGACTTGAACACATTCGCGATCTGAGCCGGGCCCTGAATGTTCGAACTAGTGGGCACCTGGAGCACGGTTATCTTGCCGTAGTTGGGGCCGCTGTCGCTGTCGACGGACATGTACGCGGCCAGGTTGGTGGCATTGCTCACCACCATTGGCGTGGTCAATTGGAACTGAGGCTTCTGCGAGGATCCAGACGGCGGCGTGGCGAGGACGTAGTACGGCGGCTGGTCGGCGGGCGGGGCGAAGGGATCGCTCGGGACGGCCCATTTCCCCTTGCCGTTGTAGGACGCGACCGGGTCGGTGATGTGGTACTGGGTGAGCAGACCGCGCTGCACGTCGAACAGGTCTTGTGGGTAACGCACGTGATCCCTGATCGTCTGCGGCATATCGGACGCCGGCTGCACCAGGCCGGGGAATACGCCCATCCAGGCCTTGAGCACCGGGTCCTTGCTGTCCCACTGGTACAGGTGAACCGTGCCGTCGTAGGCGTCGACGGTGGCCTTGACCGAGTTGCGGATGTAGTTGATCTGGGTGTTCTTCTGATCCTTGCGGAGCGACGTGTGAGTCAGGTCGGACAGCGATTGCCGCTCGGAGTACGGATAGTTGGCGATCGTTGTGTAGCCGTCGACCATCCACACCATGTGTCCGGTGGCCTGGTCGACAATGGGGTAGGGATCGCCGTCGATGGTGAGGAACGGCGCAACCTTCTCCACGCGCTGCTTCGGATCACGATTGAAGATGATCTTCGCCCCAGGCGCGCTGACCGCGTCGTTGAGGAGGAAGTTCGTGTCCTTGTGGTTGACGGCAAAGGCCAGCCTGGTGAACAGACTGCCCAGGGAGACCCCTCCCTTTCCGGTGTAGGACACGTTGGCGCCGCTGTTCGCGTCGTACTCGCGCTTGGTGCCCTTCGCGCCGACGATGGAGAAGTCGTTCATCAACTGCCCGTAGTACGCCTGCGGGACCGAGAGATTGAGCGGGCCGGACGGGGGGATGTCACCTTCGGTGTAGGCCGAAGCATCGCCGTTGGTGACGTCCTGGTCGGCCTCGGCCGCGACGAAGCCGTAGCCGTGCGTATACACGGTGTGCTGGTTGATCCAGTTGTTCTGCGAGCCGGTCAGGTTGCTGCCAGTGACCTGCTCGCGGACCCCGACCACGTAGTCGTGTTCAACGCCGTTGATCGTGTAACGGTCGACATCGAGCGGGGTGGAGAAACCGTAGGGCAGGCCGATCTTCTGGGCGTTCTTGAACGTCGGGCTGATGATGTTCGGATCGAGGATCCGGATGTTGTCGACCGTGGTGTTCGTTTCCGTGACGGCGCTGCGTTGCGGCTTCGCCGTGGCCGAATACGGCTGGTAGGAAACGGTGCCGCCGTTGCTGCCGTCCTTGTTCGCCGTGACGATGTCGTAGGCCTGTCGCGTCGCTTCGATGTTGCGCTGGATGTACGGCCTCTCCTTGTCGCTCGCGTTCGGCTTCACTGAAATCTGCTGCACGATCGCCGGGTAGATCCCGCCGATCAGAATGCTCAGCACCATCAGCACGATGAACCCGATGCCGGGCAGGAGGGCACTGCGCAACCAGATGCTGGCGAGTACGCCGAGCGCCAGGATGATCGTGATCCAGAACAGGATCGTCTTGGCCGGCAGCGCCGAGTGCACGTCGGTGTAAGAGGCACCGGTGAACTTGCTTCGAGTCGAGAAGACGAAGCCATAGCGGTCCAGCCAGTAGGCCACCGCCTTCAGCGCCATGAACACGAAGACGAGGACGGTGATCTGCCGGCGCGCCGAGATCGTGATCTTGGGTCCGGGCGTCTGCAGCCGGATGGCGCCGGACAGGTAGTGCACGGCGACGGTGAGGATGAGCGAGAAGATGATCGCGGTGAACCCGAAGCTGAGCAGCGTTCGGTAGACCGGGTAGTCCCAGGCGTAGAACCCGATGTCGCGGTGGAACTGCGGATCGGTGACGCCGAACGAGTCGCCGTGCAGCCACAACTGCCACACCATCCACTTGCCCTGAGCCGACGCACCCGCAGCGAAGAACGCGATCAGCATGATGGCGGCGAGCACGAGCCTGCGCCGCGGCTCCACCATCAGCACGTAGTTCTGCAGGTTCTGCTGCTCCGGTGACATAGGCCGGAACGGTGGCCGCACCAGGTAGGCGATGATCAGGTTGCCGCCGATGATCAACGCCATCAGGGCGCCGAAGACCAGGAACAGCGTGAGCTTGGTCCAGAGCATCGTGGTGTAGACGCCGTGGTGACCGAGCTCGCCGAACCAGAGGTAGTTGATGTACACCCCGGACAGCTTCACAACCAGGATGAGCAGCACGATCAGGATACCGACGACTGAGAGCGCAATCTTCGCGCGTCGGGAAAGGATCACGGACGGCATGGGTGGCCGCATCGCCACTGGTGGGCTCCTCGCTGAACACAAAATTGGCACATACCTTCGGACTCAACGTACCGGCCTTACCTGCGGTTCCGCCCGGTGTCGCCTGAGTAACGCGTACGAGAAGATGGATCCGCCCGCGGCGCCGACGCTCGCGGCCGGTCGGCAGGAGCGGGGAACGACGTGCTGGACGCGACGATCGCGGAGATCGAGGCTCACGTACACGCGGGGGGATGGGACCGTCCGCCCACGCTGTTCGCGCTGGTGCCGGCGGCCCAGTTTGCCGCTGATGACCCGGAGACGGCCCGCCGGTTGGGCGTCGACCAGCAGTCCGGTGACGCGCTGACACCGATAGAGCAGGACGAACTGCCTGAGGGACCCCTCGATGAGGTGCTCGCGCAGATCGCCTGGCCACCGTCGGTCATCGGCTGCGCCGTGAGCCAGGAAATCGTCATCCTGCCGCCGTCGGCGGAGGCCGAGCTGACCGAGGACGAGGTCGCCCGCCGCGCAGCCGACCATCCCGAGCGGCGTGAGGCCCGTCTCGTGGTCGGCGTGCTCAGGGGCGGGGCGAGCGCCGCGCTGCTTCGGATGCGCGGTGCCGACGGGAACGACGACGACCTGCTCACCGGGCCTGATCTCGCGCCCAACCTCGTCGAAGCGCTGCTCGCGACCCTTATCTGAGCACCATCGCGGCGATCAGCAGCCGGGGACGGCTTGGCCTTGCTCGATCTTGAGCAGGTCCTGCACGGCGTGGTGCAGCGTGTCCACCTTCACCACCTTCAACCCGGCCGGCGTGTCCTTGACCACGTCGGCACAGTTGCCCGCAGGAGCGAGGAACACCGAAGCACCCTTGCTCTTCGCCGCGATCATCTTCAACGCGATGCCACCGATGGGGCCGACCTTGCCGGTCGGATCGATCGTGCCCGTCCCGGCGATGAAGCGGCCCTTGGTGAGATCGGTGGTGCCCACCTTGTCCATGATCCCCAGCGCGAACATCAATCCGGCCGACGGTCCGCCGATCTGGTTGGCCAGGCCGAGGTCCACGGTGAACGGCGCGAGGCAGGTGTCAGACACCTCGATGCCGAGCCGGGCGCCCTTCGCGCCCTTCGGCGGCGTGGTGAGCGTCACCTCGAGACTGGCGGTCTTGGTCTGGCCGCTGCCCTTCGTCTGCCGCTTGACCACAACCGGCACCTTCGTGCCCGGCTTCTGCGCCTGCAGCACAGCTGTCAGCTTGGCCGCCGTATTCGCGGGTTTGCCGGCCACCGACACGAGCTGATCGCCGGGCAGCAGCACGCCGTGCGACGGGCCGTTGGCGAGGACGCTCACCACTCCGAAACCCTTGGGGTACCCGAGCTCGCACAGCGCGGCCACCTTGGCGCTGTCCTGCGAGGTGATGAAGTCTTGGGTGTTCTGCTGGTCGGTCTGCTGCTGTGTCTGGCCGGGCGTGTACACCGACGATCGGGGCACGACTACCTCGTCGCTGATCAGCCAGCCGGCGATGGCCTGGAACGCGCTGATCGGCTGACTCGTCACGCTGACCGTCGTCATGTTCAGGTTGCCGGTGGTCTTGTTGGACGTCTTGCCGTCGATCGTGATGATGACGTTCCCGGAGGTGTCCGTGCCGAGCGTGTTGTAGGTCGGGCCGGGCGACAGGATCACGTAAGGCACCGGAAGCGTCAGCGCCAGGATGAACATGACGAGGAACAGGATCGCCGTGACGATCAACGTCCGCACCCGACGACTTAGTGATGCGAAGCCGCGGCCTCCGGGAATCCGGTCGACGGACGGCAGCTGGAGGCGGGCCACCCGGGCAGCCTAGCTGTCGCCGCTGTACCGGTCCTTCGCGCGCGCCGTCTGGACCAGCGCATCGAGATAGTCGCTGTGCGCCTGCATGGATTCACGTGTGTCGAGCTTGCGGGCCGGGCGGCCGCGCAGCCACGACCACATCGCCGCGAGCATCGTCGCGACGACCGGCACCGCCAGCCACACCGCCCACGCCATGGGCCCGGACGCTACCTGCGGGAACGGGTTCGCTGTGGGCGCAACGCAGGCGCGGCGCGGAACCCACAGCAGAGTTGGTTCGTCGCTACTACCGTGAACCCTATGAGCAATCTCCCATTTGGATTCGGCCAGGGCGACGGCGAGTCAGACCCGAACAACATGTTCGGGCAGATGCCGCTGTTCGCCGAGCTGCAGAAGCTGCTGTCCTGGTCCGGCGGCCCGGTCAACTGGGATCTCGCCAAGCAGGTGGCCGTCTCCACCTTCGCAAGCAGCAACAGCATCGTGAGTCCGGCTGACCGCGTCGGCATCTCCGAGGCGATCCGGCTCGCCGACCTATGGCTCGACGACGCCACGGATCTGCCGTCGGGAGTGCAGACGATCGAGTCGTGGACGCGCCTCGAGTGGCTCGAGCGGACGATCCCGGTGTGGTCGTTGCTGTGCGAACCGATCGCGTCGCGCGTCGTGGCGGCGATGTCGAACGCGATCCCGCAGGAGCAGTTGGAGGCAATGGGCTCCGACAACCCGCTCGCCGGCATCATGCAGCAGGTCGGCGGACTCATGTTCGGCGCCCAGGTCGGGCAGGGCCTCGGCGGCCTCGCGCAAGAGGTCGTCTCGTCGACCGACGTCGGCATCCCACTCGGGCCTACCGGCGTCGCCGCCCTCGTGCCCGAGAACGTCGCCGCCTTCAGTCAGGGCCTCGAGCGGCCGGCCGAGGAGGTGCGGCTCTATCTCGCCCTGCGTGAGGCCGCCCATCAGCGGCTGTTCTCCCACGTCCCGTGGCTGCGTCAGCGGCTGCTCGACACCATCGACGCGTACTCGCGCGGCATCACCCTGGACATGTCCGCGATCGAACAGGCCATGCAGGGCATCGACCCGATGAACCCCGAGGGCATGCAGGAAATGCTGTCCGGCGGTTTGTTCGCCCCGCAGCAGACCCCGGAGCAAGAGGTTGCCCTGCGCCGCCTCGAGACCCTGCTCGCGTTGGTCGAGGGCTGGGTCGACGCGGTCGTGGCCTCGGCGGCCGGCGACCGGATGCCGGGCGCGGATGCGCTGCGCGAGGCGTCCCGGCGCCGCCGCGCCTCGGGTGGGCCGGCCGAGCAGACCTTCGCCACCCTGGTCGGGCTCGAGCTGCGGCCCCGCCGACTCCGCGACGCCGCTGCGTTGTGGTGGAGCGTCACGGAGAAGCACGGCGTCAGCGGCCGCGACGCGATCTGGTCGCACCCGGACCTCCTGCCGACCGCCGATGACCTCGACGACCCGCTCGGCTTCGGCGAGAAGCACGTCAGCGAAGGCGATTTCGTTGCTCCTGACGATCTCAGCAGCTTGACCGACTCGATGGGGGAGGCGCCGACCGAGCCGGAACGACCGTCGCTGAAGAAGGACGAGCCGACCTCCGAGCAGCCGGCCGAGGACAAGCCCACCGCGGAGAAGCCGACGGCTGAGGAGCCGACGGCCGAGAAGGACGACACCGACGAGAGCGGCTCGGCCTAACTCGCGTCGGCGACGCCGAGGTTGGTGGTGTCATCGGCGTCGGGGTTCGTGTCGCCGGCAAGGTCGTCGGCAATCGGCAGGTCGGCCGCAGCGCTGACGCCGTCGAGATAGCCCCGGGCCCGCTCGGTGCGCGGATAGCTGTCGACGAGACGCCAGAACCGGGCGCCGTGGCCCGGCTCGATCAGGTGCGCGAGTTCGTGCACCAGCACGTAGTCCTGCACCCACGTCGGCATCTCCTGCAGGCGCGCCGAAAGCCGGATCGTGCCGTCGGCCGGGGTGCACGATGCCCAGCGCGTCCGCATTGTCGCCACCCACCGCACGCTTACCGGGACGGCCGCGCCGGCCAGGTGTCGAGCCGAGAGGTCGGCGGCCCGCCGGCTGAGGGCGGCATCGCCGTTGCGCTTGCGGGCGCGGGAACCGTCGACCCGCGCCACCATGCGCTTGACCCATTCCTGCTCCTCGGCCGCAGTGAAGCGGGCCGGGATGAGCACGATGATGCGGGCGCCGTCGCGATAGGCCGATACAGTGCGGCGGCGTTTCGCGCTGCGCCGCACCTCGACCGGCGCCGCTACGGGTGCGCCCGCCGCAGCGCTCTCGACCCGAGTGACCACCACGGTGCCCACGCTAGCCACCGAGTAGGGCGGATGGCCCGGCGGCACGCAGTCGTCCACAGCCGAACCACAATTTCCACAACAGTTCGCTGGTTATGCACACCGTCATCCACAGGTGTGGACATTCACCTCAGGTTTACCGTACGGCCACGCCGAATCTTCGCGACCGGGCGGACCGATTGTTTCGGCGCCGCGAAATGTACCGATCCGGGCTGTGGATAACAGCGCGCCCGATATTGCGACATGTCAGCGTTTGACCGTGACGCCAGCAGAGCCTGCGGACCTCGTCCTCGGCCCAGCCACCCGCCTGCTGTGGCGCTCGCCCGATGCCGTCCACCTCGAGCTCGGCAGCCACGCGGTGATCGTCGAGGGCTTGCCGCCCCAGCTGGTCAGCCACGTCGCCAGCCGATTGCCGCCGGACGGCATGCCCGCCGTCGATCCCGGCGCCCGGCCCGCCCTCACGTCGCTGGCCGACGCCGGCTACCTGTGGCCCCGCCCTACCGACCCCGACGATTGCCGACTGGCCCCGCCGGCCCCTCGGCTGGCCGGTGAACTCACAGCACTCGCCGCCCGGCACGGCGAGCGCGCCGCCGAACTGCTCAGCGCACGCAGGCACGCATCGGTGGTCGTGCACGGCAGCGGCCGCACCGGGGCGCACCTCGCGGCCCTGCTCGCCGCGGCCGGCGTGGGCCGGGTCCACTGTGTCACCAACGGGTCGGTGCGGCTGTTCCACGCAACGCCCGGCGGCGTCGAACCCGGCGACGAAGGCCTCGACCTCATGCACGCCAGTGAGGCGGCGATCGCCCGAGCCGCCCCCGAGGCCGACACCACGCCTCTCGCGGTCGGCGAGCAGCCCGACCTCACCATCCTCGCGATCGACGCGCCGATCGACGACGACCGCCGGGGCGCGCTGCATGCCGCGGGCGCCGCCCACCTGGCCGTGGTCCTCGGCACCGATCACGGGGTGATCGGGCCGCTCGTCCTGCCCGGGCTCACCAGCTGCCTGCGCTGCGCGGACCTGCACCGTCGCGACCGCGATCCAGCCTGGACCGCACTCGCCGTGCAGCTCACGGTCGCCCGCCGCCGCGGGCCGGAATCCGACGTCGCGGTGGCCACCGTCGTCGTCGGCGCGGCCGCGCTGCAGGCCCTGGCCTTCCTCGACGGCGGCGAACCGGCCTGCATCGACGGCACCCTCGAACTGCACCAGCCCGACTGGCGGCTTCGGCGCCGCAGTTGGCCGCCGCATCCGGACTGCGACTGCGTGCCCATCCGAGATCGACCGGTTTGACCTCTTGGCGCACAAGATCAGCGTGGGTAGGGCCACCGTTGGGTTCAACAGCAGATGCATTAGGCACAATGGCGGCTGTGAACGACATCCCGCAGCGCCGCGGCGCACGTACAGCCAGACTGGCGTCGCTGCCCCTCGGCGTCGCCGGCCGTGCCACCGTGGGCTTCGGGAAACGCATGACCGGCAAGTCCTCCGAAGCAGTGACCGCCGATCTGCAGGCCCGCACCGCCGAGCAGCTGTTCACCGTCCTGGGCGAGCTCAAGGGCGGCGCGATGAAGCTCGGCCAGGCGCTTTCGGTGTTCGAGGCCGCGCTGCCCGAGGACAGCGCCGCGCCCTATCGCGAGGCCCTCACCAAGCTGCAGGAAGCGGCCCCGCCGATGCCCGCCGGCACCGTGCACAAGGTGCTCGACGAGCAGTTCGGCAAGCGGTGGCCCGAGCGGTTCAAGGAGTTCGACGACGTCCCGGCCGCCGCCGCGAGCATCGGCCAGGTGCACCGGGCGGTGTGGGGCGACGGTCGC
>JAOPVG010000290.1 GCA_025966255.1 Jatrophihabitans sp. | reverse complement strand
GTCCGGTGAGGCCGGCTGCCACCTGGACGCGTGGGTGGCGGAGGGTCACTCCACGCCCGCGCGGCTCGCCGCGTTCCGGCAACTGCTCGTCAGCCGCTGACCCGGGCGGTCTCGTTGCTCAGGAATTCCGTCAGCCCGTTCAGCAGTCGATCCACATCGTCGGTGTCGTTGTACGGCGCGACGCCGATGCGCAGGCCGCCGGTGTCGCCGAGGCCGAGCCGACGCGCCGGCTCCAGCGCGTAGAAGGACCCGGCCGGGGCATTGATCCCGAGTCCGGCGAGGAACCGGTACGCATCGGCGGCTTCGCGAGTGTCGAAGGTGATCAAGATCGTCGGCGTGCGCGCGGCTGCTCGCGAGTGCACGATCACGCCGGGCAGCCGGGCCAGCCCGTCCTCGATCCGAGCCCGCAACCGGTCCTCGTGCTCGGCGATCGCCACCATCGCTGATGCGATCCGGGCGCGGCGGTCACCCGTGGTCGTTGACAGCCCGGCAAGGAAGTCGACGGCGGCCGCGCAGCCGGCGAGCAGTTCGTAAGGCAGCGTGCCGAGCTCGAAGCGCTCCGGAATCCGCGACGACGACGGCAGCAGCTTGTCCGGCCGTAGCGATTCGAGTACCTCTGGACGGCCGGCGAGTACCCCGCAGTGCGGCCCCATGAACTTGTATGGCGAGCAGGCGAACAGGTCGGCGCCGATCTCGTCGAGGTCGATCGAGGCGTGCGCAGCGAGGTGCACTCCGTCCACGAAGAACAGGGCCCCTCGCGCATGCACCAGGTCGGCGATTGCAGCAAGGTCGGGTCGCGTGCCGATCAGGTTGGATGCACCGGTCACTGCCACCAGGCGCGTGCGATCAGACAACGCCGCCCGGACGTCGTCGGTCGACAATTCGCCGGTCGCCGGATCGAAGTCGACCCAGCGCACGGTGGCGCCGACGCCGTCGGCCGCGGCGATCCACGGCCGCACGTTGGCGTCGTGATCCAGCCGGGTGACCACCACCTCGTCACCCGGGCGCCACGTCTTGGCGAGCGTGCGCGCGAAGTCGTAGGTCAACTGCGTCATGCTGCGGCCGAAGACGATGCCGCGCGGATCGGCGCCGAGAAGGTCGGCCATCGCCTGCCGGGCGGCGCCGACGATGTCGTCCGCGGCGCGTTCGCCGGCGGTCACGCTGCCCCGGTTGGCGAGCCCGGCCGTCAGCGCCGCGCTGACCGCGGCCGCCACCACGTCGGGTACCTGCGAGCCCCCCGGCCCGTCGAAGAAGACCACACCGTGCGCGAGGGCCGGGAAGTGCGCCCGGGTCTTGGCAACATCGAGAGTCATGACCGATCACCCCAATCCGGAAGATCCTCCCGCACGGCGAATCGTGTCCTCGCGGGGCCTCGCGTCCGATGATCGGCCACCGCTTAGGCTCACTGCGTGTCGATGACGCTCCGCGAAATCAACCGATTCCCGGTGAAGTCCTGTCGCGGCGAGTCGGTGCCGACCGCGACCGTCGAGCCGTGGGGACTGGCCGGCGACCGACGCTGGATGCTCGTCGACGAGGACGGCAAGGTGGTCACCGCCCGCGAATTCCCGCGGTTGCTGCTGGTCACGCCGCACTTGACGAGCGGCGGGGTCCATTTCACCAGCCCGGACGCCCCGGATCTGACCGTCGCCGTGCCGGAATCGGACCGCCTCATTCCGGTGGACGTGTGGGACAGCGAGCTGGAAGCGTCGCCGGCCGGGCCGGATGCCGATGCTTGGTTCAGCAACATAATCGGCACCAGGGCGCGGTTGGTGTACCTGGACGATCCGACCCGCCGCCGGCCCAACCCCCGCTTCGCGAGCGCGGACGACCGCGTGTCCTTCGCCGACGGGTACCCGTTGCTGCTCACCACGACGGAGTCCCTGGACGCGCTCAACGATCTGATCGCCGCGGGTCCGCGGGCCGACGAGGGCCCACTACCGATGATCCGATTCCGGCCGAGCGTCGTCGTCAGCGGCGGCACCGCCTGGGCCGAGGACGGCTGGCGGCGGCTGCGGATCGGCGCGGCCTACTTCCGGGCCGTGAAGGGCTGCGACCGGTGCGTGATGACGTCGGTCGACCCCGATACCGCGGCGAAGGGCAAGGAGCCGATCGCAACGTTGGCCAGGCATCGTCGTTGGGATGGTGCGACCTGGTTCGGCATGAGCCTCATTCCGGACACGCCCGGAGCAACCATCGCGGTGGGTGACGAGGTCGAGATCCTGGCCGCCGAACCGGCCCCGGACGGGCCACCCCGTTGATGAACAGAGGTAGTCGGGTGAAGGCGTTCCTCGTCGGAGCCGTCGCGTTGGTCGTCCTCGCGGGGTGCTCGTCCGGAAAGGACACGTACACCCCACCGCCGACCCAGCCGACGGATTCGGGATCGTCAGCGGCCTCGCCCGCCGTGCCGGTGCCGCGGAAGGAACTGCTCGGTCTCGCCGACCTGCCCACCGGCTGGACGGTGGACAACAAACCCGACGACGCCCAGAAACTGCTGCCGCCCTGCTACAAGTCCGCGATGAGCACCAAGGACGCGAAGGCCAGCGCGAGCGCCGGCTTCCTGGCCGGGGGCACCTCGCCGTTCCTCATCGAGTCGATCGGCTACTACACCGGCGCCGCGGCCGCCGCGAAGCTCGCCTCCGCCAGTAAGACCCTGGGCCACTGCCAGGACCTGTCCTACGTGGTCAAGAAGGTGAAGATCACCGGCACGGTGAGTGCCACGTCGTTCCCGGGCCTGGGTGACGAATCGCGGGCGTATACGGCGACCCTGTCGTTGGGCGGCGCGCCGGTCACCCTCTACCTGGTCGTGCTGCGCAGCAAGACCCAGGTCGTCTCGATGTGCTACGGCGTGGTGGGAACGGGCAGCATCTTGGTGCTGCAGCAACTAGCCAACACGGCGGTCAACAACCTGTCCACGAAGTGATCGCGGGCTCAGCCGAGCGATTCGACCGCCCGCTTTGC
>JAOPVG010000277.1 GCA_025966255.1 Jatrophihabitans sp. | reverse complement strand
TACGGCGGTCAGATCCTCGGCCAGATGCGCCGCCTCGGCGACGGCGTCGACTGGTCCCGCGAGCGGTTCACCCTGGACGAAGGGCTGTCGCGGGCCGTCCAGACGATCTTCAAGCAGCTCTACGACGACGACCTCATCTATCGCGCCGAGCGGATCATCAACTGGTGCCCGCGTGATCTCACCGCGCTGTCCGACATCGAGGTCGACCACGCGGAGGAGCCGGGGGAACTGGTCTCGATCCGGTACGGCGTCGGCGACGCGTCGATCGTCGTGGCGACCACTCGGGTCGAGACGATGCTCGGCGACACCGCGGTGGCCGTGCATCCGGACGACGAGCGCTACCAACACCTGATCGGCACCGAGGTGGCGCTGCCGCTGACGAACCGACGCATCCCCATCGTCGCCGACGAGCACGTCGACCCCGCCTTCGGTACCGGCGCGGTCAAGGTGACGCCGGCCCACGACCCAAACGACTTCGAAATCGGCCGTCGGCACAACCTGCCGATGCCGACGATCCTGGACGAGCGCGGGGTGATCACCGCCCCCGGCCCGTTCGCCGGATTGGACCGCATGGAGGCCCGCTACGCGATCGTGGCCGCGCTGCGGGAGGACGGCCGCATCGTCGCCGAGAAGCGGCCGTACCTGCATTCCGTCGGGCACTGCTCCAAGTGCGACACGGTCATCGAGCCGCGCCTCTCCCTGCAGTGGTGGGTGCGCGTCGAGACGTTGGCCAAGGCGGCCTCCGAAGCCGTGCGCGACGGCCGGGTGGTCATCGAGCCCGCCTCGCTCGCGCCGCGGTACTTCCAGTGGGTCGACAGCCTGCGCGACTGGTGCATCAGCCGCCAGCTCTGGTGGGGCCACCGCATCCCGGTCTGGTACTCACCCGACGGCGATGACATGGCCTTCGGTCCGGACGAGACCCCGCCTGCGGGCTGGACGCAGGACGAGGACGTGCTCGACACCTGGTTCTCCTCCGCCCTGTGGCCGTTCTCGACGCTCGGCTGGCCGGCGGACACCAGGGACCTGCGCACGTACTACCCGACCACCGTGCTCGTCACCGGCTACGACATCTTGTTCTTCTGGGTCGTGCGGATGATGCTGTTCGGCCTGTACGCGATGGACGGCGAGGTGCCGTTCAAGACTGTGCTGCTGCACGGCCTGGTGCGCGACAGCTCGGGCAAGAAGATGTCGAAGTCGCGCGGCAACGTGATCGACCCGCTGCTGTGGATCGACGAGTACGGCGCTGACGCGGTGCGGCTGTCGCTGCTGCAGGGCGCGAACCCCGGCGCCGACCAGGCGATCAACGAGGAGTGGGTGGTCGGGGCCCGCAACTTCGGCACCAAGCTGTGGAATGCCACCCGATTCGCGCTGATCTCGGGCGCGACGGTCGCCGGCCCGCTGCCCGAGCAGACCGCGGGCGCGGACGCGTGGATCCTGTCGCGGCTGCAGGCCGTCGTCACCGAGGTTGATGCCCTCTACGAGCGCTTCGAGTTCGCCAAGATCGCCGACGCCCTCTACCACTTCGCCTGGGACGAGGTCTGTGACTGGTACATCGAGCTGGCCAAGCTCTCGCTCGCCGGCCCGGACGGTGACACCACGCGCCGGGTGCTGGGCGAGGTGCTGGACACGCTGCTGCGGCTGCTGCACCCGATGGTGCCGTTCGTGACCGAATCGCTGTGGACGGTGCTCACCGGAGGCGAGTCGTTGGTGATCGCGGCGTGGCCGACCGCTGACCCGGCGCGCGCAAACGCCGCGGCTGAGCTGCAGATCGGGGCTGTTCAGCACGCCGTCACCGAGGTGCGCCGGTTCCGCTCCGACCAGGGGCTCAAGCCGGCGCAGCGCGTGCCGGCCCGGCTGTCCGGCACTGCGCCGGACACCGAGCCGGCGATCCGGGCGCTGCTGCGCCTGGACGAGGCGGGCGACGGCTTCACGTCCACGGCCTCGCTGACCACCGCCCGCGGCGTGACCGTCGAGCTGGATCTGTCCGGGACGATCGACATCGGCGCCGAGCGGGCCCGCCTGACCAAGGACCGCGCTGCGGCCGAGAAGGAGCAGGCGGTGAACGCGGCCAAGCTCGGCAACGAGGCGTTCACCGGCAAAGCGCCGGATGCCGTGGTGGCGCGGGTGCGCGACCGCCTGACCGCGGCCGAGGCTGAGCTCGTCCGCATCGACGCCGCGCTGGCCGCGCTGCCGCCGGTCTGACGCCGCGGTCCCGACCTGACCGGGCCAAGGTCGAAATCCGGGCGTACTCGGCAATCCTTCTGGGCAGGGTCTAGATCGAGGGAAATGACAGCCGGACGAGCGAGGGGCGAGCAGTGGGCATCAACAGCCAGATGGATCCGGGCGAGGACGAGCGTCACCAGGGCCGCCGCCCCAGCGCACCCTCGGTCGACGGGACGAAATTGCGCGAGATGGTCGAGGCGGCCGAAGAGCATCTGCGCACTCCCGACGACAAGCTGCCCGAGTTCGGCATGCCCGGCGAGTCCGCGTACGAACTGATCACCAGCGAGCTTCTGCTCGACGGCAGCGCCCGGCTGAACCTCGCCACCTTCGTGACGACTTGGATGCCGCCGCGTGCCCGGCAGCTGATGGGCGAGACGGCCGACAAGAACCTGATCGACAAGGACGAGTACCCGCAGACCGCCGCAATCGAGGCGCGCTGCGTCAACATCATCGCCGACCTCTGGAACTCGCCCGACCGGGAGAAAGCGACGGGCTGCTCCACGACCGGATCGAGCGAGGCGGTCATGCTCGGCGCCATGGCGCTCAAGTGGAAGTGGCGCGATCGGATGCGCGCGGCCGGCAAGCCCACCGACCGCCCCAATCTCGTCGCCGGCGCGAACGTCCAGGTGTGCTGGGAGAAGTTCTGTCGCTATTGGGACGTCGAGCCGCGCCTCGTCCCGGTCGAGGGAGACACGCTGCACCTGACGGCCGATCGCGCGGTGGAGTACTGCGACGAGAACACGATCGGGGTCGCCGCGATACTGGGCTCGACGTTCGACGGCAGCTACGAACCGGTCAAGGAAATCGCCGCCGCGCTGGACGACCTGCAGGCGCGCACCGGACTCGACATCCCGATCCATGTCGACGCCGCGGGCGGCGGGTTTGTCGCGCCGTTCCTGCAGCCGGATCTCGAGTGGGACTTCCGGGTGCCGCGCGTGAAGTCGATCAACGCTTCGGGCCACAAGTACGGGCTGGTCTATCCCGGGGTCGGCTGGGCGATCTGGCGCGACGAGGGATCCCTGCCGAAGGAGCTGGTCTTCGACGTCAACTACCTCGGCGGCAAGATGCCGACCTTCTCCCTGAACTTCTCCCGACCCGGCAGCGAGGTCGTGGCCCAGTACTACATGTTCACGCATCTGGGCTACGTCGGATACCGCCGGACGCAGCAGCAATCGTCCGACGTCGCGCAATATCTCGCTCGCGAGATCGAGAAGATCGGACCGTACCGGCTCATCTCCCACGGGGACGAGCTGCCGGTGTTCGCGTTCACGCTCAAGCCGGAGGTGAAGAACTACACGGTTTACGACGTGTCGGACAAGCTGCGCGAGCGCGGTTGGCAGGTGCCCGCCTACACCTTCCCGCCCAACCGCGAGGATCTGCAGGTGCTGCGGATCGTGGTGCGCGCGGGCATGAATCAGGACATGGCCGACCTGCTGCTCGACGATCTGCGCGACCGGACGGCCTTCTTCGAGGCGCTCGACGCCCCGCTGCCGCGGCCGAATCAGCCGGATGCGTTCGCCCACTGACCCCAGGCGACGGGGTCAAAGTGGTGGCGGGGGCGTCCGTAGACTGGGGCCCTGTGGCGGTCACTGAGCGCGAGAAGTACGCGGCCCTGCTGCGGCAGATCGAAGCCGACATCTTCCAACGCCGCGGCGAGGGGCACGTCAACCCCACCAACGAGCGCATGCAGGCCCTCGTGGACGTGCTCGGCGACCCGCAGCGCGCGTTCCGCTCCATCCACCTCACCGGCACGAACGGCAAGACCAGCACCGCTCGCATGATCGACGAATTGCTGCGCGGCTTCGGCGTGCGCACCGGCCGCTACACCAGCCCGCACCTGGCCCGCGTCAACGAGCGCATCGTGATCGACGGCGAGCCGGTGAGTGATCGCGTGTTCGTCGAGGGCTACGCCGAGCTGGTGCCCTACATCGAGATGGTCGACGGCCAGTTCGACGTGCCGCTCTCGTTCTTCGAGATCGTCACCGCGCTTGCGTACTCGATCTTCGCCGACACCCCGGTCGACGTCGCGGTGGTGGAGGTCGGGCTCGGCGGGGCCTGGGACAACACCAACGTCATCGACGCCGAGGTGGCGGTCGTGACGCCGATCGGCCTCGATCACACGCAGTACCTGGGCGACACGGTCGTCCGGATCGCCACGGAGAAGGCCGGGATCATCAAGCCCGATTCGGTGGCGATCCTCGCCTCGCAGCCCAACGAGGCCGCAGTCGAGCTGGTGCGCCGGGCGGTCGAGGTGGGCGCCACGGTGGCCCGCGAGGGTCTTGAGTTCGGCGTGCTGGACCGCCGCATCGCCGTCGGCGGCCAGGTCGTCACGTTCCAGGGGCTCGGCGGTGTGTACGAAGAGATCTTCCTGCCGCTGCACGGAGCCCAC
Organism: Jatrophihabitans sp.; assembly: GCA_025966255.1. Lineage (GTDB taxonomy): Bacteria > Actinomycetota > Actinomycetes > Mycobacteriales > Jatrophihabitantaceae > Jatrophihabitans. The sequence goes on along the minus strand of JAOPVG010000277.1, from coordinate 10,186 downwards.
CAGGCGCAGAACGCGGCCTGTGCGCTCGCGGCGGTGGAGGCGTTCTTCGGGGCGGGTGGCGCGACCGGGGCCCTCGACGGCGACATCGTGCGCGAGGCCTTCGCTGCCGTCCGCTCGCCCGGCCGGCTCGAGGCGGTGCGCTCGGCGCCGACGATCCTGCTCGACGCCGCGCACAATCCAGCGGGCATGAAGGCGAGCGTCGCGGCGATCTCGGAGGCGTTCCACTTCCGCCGGCTCGTGGCCGTCGTCGCGGTGATGGCCGACAAGGACGCGAGCGGGATGCTCGAACTGCTCGAACCCGTGGTGGATGAGCTCGTCGTGACTCAGACCTCGGCGGCTCGGCATCTCGACGTGGACGACCTCGCCGCCGCTGCCGTCGCAATCTTCGGCGCCGACCGGGTCACCGTGGAGCCCCGCCTGGACGACGCGATCGAGGCCGCGGTCCGCCTGGCCGAGGACACCGGCGACGAAGTGGTCGTCGGTTCCGGGGTGCTCGTGACCGGGTCGGTCGTCACCGTCGGCGAGGCGCGCGTCCTGCTCGGCGGCGCTTCGTGAGCGATGGGCTCGACTCGACCGGCGATGCACAATCCACCGGCGATGCCGCCCGCACCGGCGATCCCACGCAGGCGCCACTCGAACCCACGCCGGAACAGATCCAGGCGCGGGCGCGACGGGCCGACAAGGCCACTCGCAGCGCGCTGGCCGGCCTGCTCGGCCTCGAGGCGGTGGTCGTGCTGCTGGTGCCGCGCGCGATCGCGTTCACGACCGGGCTGGGCACCGTGCGCACGACCATCTGCATCGCGCTCGCGGTGATTCTGGTGCTGGGGGCCGCCCTGGTGCGGCGGCCCTGGGGGATCGGCGTCGGCTCCGTGCTGCAGATCGCGTTCACCGCAACCGGCTTCCTGATCGCGACGATGTTCCTCGTGGGCGCGATCTTCGCCGCGATCTGGCTGCGGCTGTTGATGCTGCGTCACGAGGTCGTCGGCACCGCCGGTGGCCTGCGCATGCTCGTCGAATGACGCCGGCTCAGGGCAGCAGCTTGAGTTGATCGCCGAGCCACAATTCGAGTTCGCCCCTCGCGTACTCGACGGGGTTGACGGTGAACATCTCGACGAGGATGTTGCCGACGACCGCGTAGCCCTTGGCGATGACGCGGTTCTGGGCGTCGGCGTGCTTCTGGTAATACACGACCGGCGCACCGCGTCCCGGCAACGTGTACGACGTCAACGTCGAGTCGGATCGGTTCACGGCCTGCACCGCCGCCAGCCGGGCGGCCGCCCCAGCGGGCGTGGAAAACTGCAGCAGCACGATGTCGGACTGGACCCGGTCCGCCGCGATCCACAGCACGTGGGCGAGGTCGCTCAGGCCCTGCGTGGCGAGTTGGTCCGTGATCGTCTTCCGGGCTTGCGCGCCGTAGAAGTAGTCGACGAAGTCCTGGACGCTCGGTTCGTACTTCTTCGCCCAGGAACTGCCGCCCGGCGAGCTCTTGGCCGGCGGCTTCTCCAGGTAGCCGGCCAGGCCGGTGGTGGGGGGTTTGGCGAAGGCCTTCGTACCGCCTCCGGAGCCGGACGAGCAGCCGGCCGCAGCGAACAGGAGGCACAGGATCGAGACCATCGCGGCGATCTGCCGCCGCGTTCGGGACATTCGCCCACCTTTCCCACTCGGGCGTCGCGGAAGCATAACTCCGACACCTGTCCGGACCGCCGGAGCCTTCTGGATACGCTCAGATCGTGAATGCACCGGCGATCGAACGCACCCTCGTCCTCGTCAAGCCCGACGGTGTGGCCCGTGGCCTGACCGGTGAGGTGATCCGTCGTGTGGAGGCGAAGGGCTACCGGCTCACCGCCCTCGAACTGCGCACCGCGACGCCCGAACTGCTCGCCGAGCACTACGCCGAACACCACGGCAAACCGTTCTACCAACCGCTCGTCGACTTCATGCTCTCCGGGCCGGTGGTGGCGATGGTGGCGGAGGGGCAACGGGTGATCGAGGCCTTCCGGGTGCTGGCCGGCGCCACCGATCCGACCGCGGCGGCCGCGGGCACGATCCGCGGCGACCTCGGCCGGGATTGGGGCGCGAAGGTGCAGCAGAACATCGTCCACGGGTCCGATTCACCGCAGTCGGCCGAGCGCGAGATCGCTCTCTGGTTCCCGTCGAGCTGAGAGAACTCTCGTACCACTAGTCACATGTGCCACGCCTGACCCGCGCGTCGCAGCGCGGTTTGCCCTCCTCCCGACCCTACGATCGCGACAGGCTGTCTCTGCGATCATCGAAGGGTCCCTCCGTGACGTTCACCCCCCTTGCTCGACGCGCGATGGTTTCGCGCGTGTCGCAGCGCGGCGGTGACCTCCTCGGCGGCGATCTCGCGATCGATCTCGGCACGGCCAACACGCTCGTCTACGCCCGCGGGCGCGGCATCATGCTCAACGAACCGTCCGTGGTCGCAGTCGACACGTCGACGAACTCGGTGGTGGCCGTCGGGGCCGACGCCAAGCGGATGATCGGACGCACTCCGGACCACATCCGCGCCGTGCGGCCGCTGCAGGACGGCGTGATCGCCGATTACGACATCACCTCGGAGATGCTGCGCTACTTCGTGCGCAAGGTGCTGCGCCGCCGCGGCGCGTTCACCGGACCGCGCATCATCATCTGCGTCCCGTCCGGAATTACCAGCGTCGAGCAGCGCGCGGTCAGCGAAGCCGCCTACGCCGCCGGCGCGCGGCGCGTCCACACCATCTCCGAGCCGATGGCCGCCGCGATCGGCGCCGGCCTGCCGGTGAATCAGCCCTCCGGTTCGATGGTCGTAGACATCGGCGGCGGTACGACCGAGGTCGCCATCCTCGCGCTCGGCGGCATCGTGGCCTCGACCAGCGTGCGGGTCGCCGGCAACTCTCTGGACACCGCCATCGTCGATCACGTCCGGGCCGAGTTCGCGCTGCTGATCGGCGAGCGGACGGCCGAGGAGCTCAAGATCTCCGTCGGGTCGGCATTCCCGACGTCCGGACCGAAGAATGCCGAGATCCGCGGCCGCGACGTGGCGACCGGCCTGCCGCGCAACGTCACGATCTCCGGCGACGAGTTGCGCAAGTCGATGGACCCCCCGCTGGCCCGCATCATCGCCGCCGTGCGGGCCACGCTCGACCGATGCCCGCCGGAGCTGTCCGGCGACCTCGTCAGCCACGGCATCGTGTTGACCGGCGGGGGCGCGCTCCTGCGCGGACTCGACACTCGGCTGCAGCACGAGCTCGGCATCCCCGTGCTGGTGGCCGAGCGCCCACTCGACTCGGTCGTGCTCGGCACCGCCACCGTGATCGAGCACTTCGAGCAGCTCCAGAAGGTCGTCGTCGACGGCCACCGACGCTGACTGCCCGGCATGCGCCAGCTGACCCGGCGGCAGAGAGTCTCCGCGATCGTTCTCGCGATGCTCGCGCTGAGCTTCCTCACCCTGGATCTCGGCGGCGGCGGCCTGCGTGAGGCCCACTCCGGTGTGCGCGGCGCGCTCGGCTCGCTTTACCGGGGCACCGACGCCGTGTTCGGCCCGGCCCGGCGTTGGGTCGAGGGCTTGCCGTCGGCCGGCACGAACGAGGCGAAGATTGCCCGGCTCAAGCAGGAGAACGCCCAGCTGCGCGGCCGCCTCGACGCCCGGCAAACCGACCAGCGGACCGGCACCCAGCTCGCCAAGCTGCAGCGAGCAGCCGACGGCGGCAACCACGTCCTGCTGCCCACGCGAGTCGTCGCCCTCGGCCCGGGTCAGGGCTTCGACTGGACGGTGACGGTCGACGTCGGCCGCCACGACGGCGTTCAGGCCGGGCAGTCGGTCACCGACGGCGCCGGGCTGGTGGGACGAGTCCTGCATGCCGACTCCGACTCCTCGGTCGTGCTACTCGCGGCCGATCCGGGCTCCGGGGTCGGCGTCCGGGACGTGCGCAACAGCGAAGTGGGTCTCGCGACCGGCGCCGGTACGGGCGGCTTCGTCTTCGTGCCCCTCAACCCGGACGCCGTGATCAAGGTCGGCGACCACCTCAGCACCGGACCCACCGGCTCCACGAGCTACGTTGCCGGCCTGTCGGTCGGAAGGGTCACCGCCGTCCGCACCTCGGCCGACGGCACCGTGCGCGCCACCGTCGTGCCGACCGCGTCGCCCACCGCCGTCGACCTCATCGCCGTCATCCTCGAAGGCAACGCGAGCCAAGCCGGCCGAGCCGTCCTGAGGCCGGCCCGATGAGGCACATATGACTCGCGCTCGGCTCGCCGCCGCTACGGCCGCGATCCTCACCGCATTGCTGCTCCAAGCCACTCTGGTCGCGCCGCTCACCGCGCCGTTCGCGGTGAGCCTGCCCGCCGTGCTCGTCGCCGCCGTGGCGCTGGTCGACGGTCCGGCGGCTGGCATGTCGTTCGGGTTCGTGGCCGGGCTGATGGCCGACCTCGGCTCGCATCATCCGGCCGGGGTGCTAGCGCTGTGCTGGCTCGGCATCGGTCTGCTGTGCGGTACCTTCGCCGACCGCCGCAGCCTGCGTCGGGACGCCGTCGCCGCCGGCATCGTCTGCGGACTGGCCGGCAGCGCAGCCACGCTGCTGCTCGCGATGGTGCACAGCGGCGGCCCGGCATGGGACGCCGCTCGCTACCTCGTCCCGACCGGCTTGGCCGACGCGGTGCTTGCGCTGGTCGTCCTGGCGATCGTGCGGCGGATGCTGCGCAGCGATTCGCTGCGCGCGCCGCATCCGGTGCTCACCGAACTCGCGATCGGTCCGCGTCGTGGCTAGGCCGCCGCGCCGCTCGTCGCGTCGCACGCCCCGGCGCCTCGGCATCGTCGTCGCCCTCGTCACCTCGATGATGTTGACGCTGTTCGCCCGGCTGTACTACGTGCAACTGCTCGACCCGAACAAGCCGGTGCAGACCGCGCACCTCACGCACAACGGCAACATTGTCGTGCCGGCACCGCGCGGGTTGATCGTCGACGCGCAGGGGCGCCCGCTCGTCGCCAACACGTCGGTGCAGGCGATCACCGTCAGCCGCGATCTGCTCCAGCGGCGCCGCGACAAGGGCGCGGCGGTGCTGACCAAGCTGGCCGGGCTGCTCCACACGTCCGAGGCTCAGCTGGCGAAGGAGATCACCCCGTGCTCGCCAAAGGTGCCGGCGCCGTGTTCGACCGGCGAGCCCTATGCGCCGGTGACGGTCGCGACGAACGCGCCGACGAGCGTCGTACTGGCCATCAGCGAGCATCGCGAAGACTTCCCCGCGGTACGCGTCGAGACGGTGACCGTGCCGACCTACCCCAACGGCTCGCTGGCCGCGCATCTGCTCGGCTACACCAGTGACGTCACCGTCGCGGACAAGAAGACCAACTCCGCGCTCAACGACGCCGACACGATCGGCGCCAGTGGCCTGGAGGAGCAGTACGACGCGGCCCTGCGCGGCGTCGACGGCACCCAGGTCGTACAGCTGAACCCGCAGGGCTACACCGTCGGCACCGGAGCCGAAACCGCGCCCAGGCAGGGGGACACGCTGGTCACCAGTATCGACGCGAAGGTCCAGAAGCTGGCCGAGAGCTCACTCGCCCAGCAGATCAAGGACTCGCGCAAGGCCGGCAAGCCGGCGACCTCCGGCGCGGTCGTCGTCCTCGACCCGAACACCGGACGCATCATCGCCTCGGCCAGCTACCCGACCTACAACCCGACCCAGTTCATCGGCGGCATCTCGCAGACCGAGTATCGGGCGCTGACCGATCCCGCGGCCGGCACGCCGCTGCTCGATCGCGCCATCGCCGGCGAATACGCACCCGGGTCGACGTTCAAGCTGATCACGTCCTCGTCGCTGGTGACCCATAACCAGATAACGACGAGCGGCATCTACCCCTGTCCGGGCTCGTTGGCCGTCGATGGACGGGTCAAGACGAACTTCGAGTCCGAACACCTCGGCCCGATCAACCTGCGCGACGCGCTGGGCTACTCGTGCGACACGTTCTTCTACGCACCGACCGCGGCGGAGTACTACGCCGACCAGAGCCGCCTCGCCAAGGGCCAGGCCCCGAATGAGTACCTGCAGCGCATGGCGGCGCAGTTCGGCGTCGGACGCGCACCGGGCGTCGACCTGCCGGCGGGGGAGCAGTCGGCCGGCAGCTACGCCGATCGGGAGACGCGCCTCGCCCGGTGGCGGGCGAACCGCGCGTCCTACTGCGCGGCGGCCAAACGCGGTTACCCGGACGTCGCCAACCGAGCCAGCCGGACCTATCTGACGGCCCTGGCGGCCGAGAACTGCACCGACGGCTGGCGCTACCGGGCGGGCGACAACGCCGACATGTCGATCGGGCAGGGCGAGACCACGATGTCGCCGCTGCAACTGGCGGTGGCGTATTCGGCGCTGGTGAACGGCGGGCGCATCTGGGAGCCGACGCTCGGTTGGGCCGTCGTCGACGCCCACGGCGACGTCGTGCGCACGATCAACCCCAAGGTGCGCAACCGGGTGCCGGTCAGCGCGACGCTGTTCCGCTACATCGCCGACTCGCTCGACTTCAGCCGGGGCTATGCGGTGTCCGGTGCCTTCGCCTACATCGGGACCAAGTACCAGAACCGCATCGGCGGCAAGACCGGCACGGCCGAGGTCTTCGGCAAGCAGGACACGTCCTGGCTGGCCACGTGGGGGCCGACCTCGAAGGACGCCAAGGGCAACACCAAGGCGAAGTTCGTGGTGGTCGGCATGATCGAGCAGGCCGGCACCGGCGCCAGCGCGGCCGGCCCGATGCTCAAGCGCATCTGGGACGGCCTGTTCGGCGCGAACGGCAAGCCGATCCTCCCCGGCATCCGCCCGGAGCAGACCCTGCCGAAGATCGCGCCGCAGGTGAAGGTGGCCCACCGGTGACCCTCGTCGCCCGCGAGCCGAAGGCGCCGTTCAGCCTCACCCCGACGCTCATGCCGCTCGGGCGGCGCGAGCGCGGCTACGACATCCCACTGGCGGTGACCGCGCTGGCGCTCGCGCTGATCGGGGCGGTGCTGGTGTGGGCCGCCACCCGCGACGCACAGCTCGCCGCCGGTGCGAATCCGCAGTCGTTCCTGTACCGGCACCTGATCAACATCGTCATCGCCGCGGCGCTCATGCTCGCGGCCGCCCGCCTCGACGCCCGGCTGCTCCGGTTGTTCGGGCCGATCGTCTACCTCGCAAGCCTGGCCGGACTGCTGCTCGTGCTCGTCGCCGGCACGACGATCAACGGCGCGCACGCCTGGATCCGGCTCAGTGCCAGTGTTGAACTGCAGCCGTCGGAGTTCATGAAACTGGGCCTGATCGTCGGCATGGGCGTGCTGTTCACGCGGCGCTCCGGCGATCGCGACGAAGCTGCCCCGCCGACGACCCTCGACGTGATTCTGGGCATCGGACTCATCGCGGTGCCGTTCGGGCTGATCATGGTGCAGCCCGACCTCGGTTCGGCCATGGTGCTCGCCTGCGCCGCGTTCGGCGTGCTCGTCGCGGCGAACGTCTCCCCGCGGTGGACGATCGGACTCCTCCTTGTCGGCATCGCCGCCGCGGTGATCGCGGTGAAGGTGGGCGTGCTCGCCGACTACCAGCTCGCTCGGTTCGCGTCGTTCACCGATCCGCAGCACGACCCGCAAGGCGCGGCCTACAACGTCACGCAGGCGCACATTGCGATCGCCAACGGCGGGCTGTTCGGTACCGGGCTGTTCAATGGCCCGCAGACCAACGGTGGCTTCGTACCGGAGCAGCAGACCGACTTCGTGTTCTCCGTCGCCGGAGAGGAGTTCGGGCTCCTCGGCGGTGGGCTGATCGTGGCCCTGTTCGCCTTCCTGTGCTGGCGGGGGCTGCGCATCGCGCGTGAGGCCGACCAGGTGGGCCGCTTGCTGGCCGTCGGCATCGTCTGCTGGTTCGCATTCCAGTCCTTCCAGAACATCGGCATGAACCTGGGCCTGACGCCGGTGACCGGCGTGCCGCTGCCGTTCGTGTCCTACGGTGGCTCGTCGATGTTCGCGCAGGGCCTCGCGATCGGCTTGCTGCAAGCCGTGCACCGCCGCTCGTCCGCCTGATCGGCAGCGGAGCGCGCCGCCGGCTCACCCTGACGCCCAGAGGGCCGGCAATTGCCCGGTTCGCGCCGCGATTGACCGCGCTCACGGGTCGGGCGGCCGCGCATCGGCGACGTCGCCCGGCACGCTGCGTCCGGTGAGCGTCGCCCCGACGCTGGCCACCACCACCATGACCAGGGCGACGGCGAGCACGGCGGTCAACGACTGGCCCAGCACGATCACTCCGGCCAGGGCAGCAACGGCAGGTTCAAGGCTCATCAGCAATCCGAAGACCGCAGTCGTCAGGCGTCGCAACGCGATGAGCTCCAGGGTGTACGGGATCAGCGAGGACAACATCGCCACACCCAGACACGCGGCGATCACCCCGGGCCGCAACAGCGTGGTGCCACCGTCGACGATCCCGGCCGGGAGTACGAGGAACGTCCCTACCGCCATCCCGATCGCGAGCGCCTCGAGAGCACCGAAGGACGTCCCGACCCGCTTGGCCAGCAGGATGTACAACCCCCAGCATGTCGCGGCCACGAGGGCGAGCAGCACGCCGAGCAGGTGCACGCCCGCGTGGCCGCCGCGCAGCGCCAGCAGCACGACACCGGCGGCGGCCAGCGCGACCCACACGCCGTCGATGATTCGGCGTGACCCGGCCACGGCGACGGTGAGCGGGCCGGTGAACTCGATGGTGACGGCCACGCCGAGGGGCAGCCGGTCCAAGGCTTCGTAGAAGCTCCAGTTCATTCCGGCCAGGGTGAGGCCGTAGGCGACCACTGTGCCTATCTCACGGCGATCGCGGCCCCGCAGGGACGGACGCGCGATCGCGAGCAGGACGACCGCCGTGAACAGCACGCGCAGGAACGCGACCCCGCCCGGGCCGGCCGTCGGGAAGATCTTGTTCGCGAACGCCGAGCCGAACTGGACGGAGCCGACGGCGGCCAGGAGCAGCACCTGCGGTGGAATCGCATCGGCCCGGCCGGGCAACGGCGATCGCGAGGTCACCCGCGCGATCTTGCCAGTGGGCCTGGACGTTGCCGCGTTCCGTGGCAGCATGCAGGGATGGGTTCTCGCCGAAGTGCCGTTGTCGCCGCGACCGTTCCCCTTGCCCTTGCCGCCTCGCTGCTCCGCGCCTCCGCGGCGGCCGCCCCGGCTGGCCAAAGCGGCAGCGCCACGGCCGGCGACCCGTACTTCCCGCGTCAGGGCAACGGCGGCTATCAGGTCGGCTCGTACAACATCGACATCGGCTACACGCCATCGTCGCGGCTGCTGACCGGTGCGGCCACCATCAACGCCCAGGCCACCGGGACGCTTTCGCGGTTCGATCTGGATCTGCGGCGCAACCTGCACGTTTCGTCGGTCACCGTCGACGGCCAGGCGGCGAAGTTCAGCCAACCCGCTTCGCAGGTGCAGGAACTGGTGATCACTCCTAAGCACGCGCTGGCCAACGGTCACCGGTTCACCGTGAACGTGCACTACCGCGGCACGGCCGCGTCGATTACCGACCCCGACGGCGCGCTCGACGGCTTCATCAAGACGAACGACGGTGCGTTCGTCGCCAGCGAGCCGCAGGGTTCGCCCACCTGGTACCCGGTGAACGACACGCCGAGGGACAAAGCCAGCTATCGGGTGTCGATCACCGTGCCGAAAGGCCTCGTGGGTGTGTCCAACGGCGAGCTGACCAGCGTCCAGCAGGACAAGACGACGACGACGTGGTCGTGGCACCTCAGCCAGCCGGTGTCGAGCTACCTCGTCACCGCGACGATCGGCAAGTTCAGCGTGCAGCAGGGCAGGACGCCCAACGGCGTGCCGTACCTGAACGCCGTCGACCCCACCCAGCAAGCGAAGGCGACGCCCGTCCTGGCCAAGCTGCCGGCGATCGTGGACTACTTCGTGAAGGTCTACGGCAAGTACCCCTTCGGCTGGGCCGGAGCGGTCGTCGACAACGCGCCCAACGTGGGCTACGCGCTCGAGACCGCCACCCGTCCGGTGTTCGATCGCGCACCGAGCGTCGCCACGCTCTCGCACGAGATCGCGCACCAGTGGTACGGCGACGACGTCACCCTCCAGCGCTGGCGCGACATCTGGCTCAACGAGGGCTTCGCCGAGTTCTCGTCGTGGTTGTGGGACGAGCACAGCCACGTCAAAACCGCGGCCAAGCATCTGCGCGA
>JAOPVG010000214.1 GCA_025966255.1 Jatrophihabitans sp. | reverse complement strand
GACTGCCTCGTGGTCTCCGCGGGCGGTCCGGTCCCGACCGCGGCGGGTTTCACGCTGACGACGCCGCACGGCTTCGACAAGGCGGCCGAGGCCGATCTCGTGGTCGTCCCGGCGCAGATCGAGCGGGACGCCCCGTGTGAGGCCGTCCTGGACCTGCTGCGAGCGACGGTCGCGCGCGGTGCCCGGGTGATGAGCGTCTGTTCGGGCACTTTCGCGCTCGGCGCGGCCGGCTTGCTCGACGGACGGGAATGCACGACCCACTGGCGCTACGCGGCGAACCTCGCCGAGCGGTTCCCGAAGGCGCGCGTGAATCCGAACGTGCTCTTCATGTGTGACGGTCCGGTGCTCACGTCCGCGGGTACTGCGTCCGGGTTGGACCTGTGCCTGCATCTCATCCGCGCCGACCACGGTGAGGAGATCGCCCGCCGGGTGGCGCGGCGCATGGTGATGCCTCCGCATCGCGACGGTGGTCAGGCGCAGTACGTCGACGTGCCGATCCGCGCCCGGGCAGCTGACACGCTGGCGCCGCTGCTTGAGGAGCTCGGTGGCGAACTGCATCTCGACCACAGCACCGAGACGCTCGCCCAGCGCGCATCGATGAGCGAGCGGACGTTCGCCCGCCGGTTCCAGGCGGAGACCGGCACGACTCCGCACCTGTGGCTGACGCACCAGCGGGTGCTGATCGCGCGGCGCATGCTCGAGGGGGGCGACGACCCGATCGACACGGTCGCGCAGCGGTGCGGCTTCGGTACCGGCGCGATGCTGCGGCACCACTTCGGCCGCATCGTCGGAGTGCCGCCGGCCGCATATCGCCGCACGTTCCGGCACGTACCGGCGCGTTAGCACAGCCGTCGGACGTTATCGGTCCGACTCGTCCACAGCCGGCCCGTCGTCCACAGCGAGGCCGGGACCGGCGCCGGGCGTCGGCCCGCGGCTGTCTCCTGTTTGCACGCCCACGAGGGGCGCACCGGAATCTCCGGATACAGAGCAGGAGCGTCGAAAATGAACGACACGATGATGACCATCGTCGGCAACGTGGTGGATCAACCCCGGACCCGCGAGACGAAGAACGGGCACAAGGTGACGAACTTCCGCGTCGCCTCCACGTCGCGCCGCTACGACCGCGAGCAGGAGCGCTACATCGACAACGCCACGCTGTTCGTCAACGTCACGTGCTGGCGGGCGATGGCTGAGAACGTCGACCAGTCGGTCCGCAAGGGTCAGCCGGTGATCGTGACGGGCCGCTACTACACGCGCGAGTACACGGTGAACGAGCAGGTCCGCACGAGCTACGAGCTCGAGGCCAATGCCGTTGGCCACGACCTGTCCCGTGGCACGAGCAAGTTCGACCGGGTCTACCGCGCGGCGCCCACCGTCACCATCACCGTCGACGATCAGGGCATCCCGGCCGACGAAAGCGACCACTGGCTCGACCTCGCCGAGCCGGTCCCGACGGGGACGGACACCGGCGAGCCCGACCTCAGCGACCCGCGCGAGTTCAGCGCCGTGTAGGTCGGCCCGTGCCGAGGCCGGCCCGGACCGCGAACGGTCCGGGCCGGCACCGGGGTGGTGCTGAACGTTCTGATTACGGCAGGGTCAGCTTTTGGCCGACGTGCAGCACGTTCGGGTTGGACAGGTGCGACCGGTTGGCGCGGTAGAGCGCCTGCCAGCCACCGTGCGCGTGGTGCGTGCGGGCGATCGAGCTCAGGGTGTCGCCCGAGCGAACCGTGTAGGTGGCGTGGTGTTTGGCGGCCGCGTTGTGGGGCTTGGCCGTGGCCTTCGTCGCCTTCTTGGCGGTCGTGTGCACGGTCTGCCCGGCCTGGCTGGGCAGCCGCGCCGACGTCGCCTGCCCGCTGCTGCGGGTGAGGCCGGCGCGGGGGCCGCAGACCGGCCACGCGCCAGGGCCCTGGGCGGCGAGCACCCGTCGGGCTACCTCGATCTGCTCGAGCCGGGTCGCGTGGTTGGCCTGGTCGGCGTATTTGTGGCCGCCGTAGGCCGCCCACGTGCTGGCCGAGAACTGCACGCCGCCGTAGTAGCCGTTGCCGGTGTTGATGTGCCAGTTGCCCGAGCTCTCGCAGTTGGCCACGCGGTCCCACACCGCGTACCTCGCAGCGGCATCGGCCGGTGCCGCGAGGGCGGTGGTCGCCAGCGCCGCAGCGCCGAGGGTGGTAGCCAGCACGGTCGCGGTTCGGCGCGACGGGTTGGTGGTGTCGGCGCCATCTTGAGGCGCAGCAGAACGCGATGCCATGTGTTGCCTTTCTCGACGGCCGAGTGCGCCATCAGATTCGATCGGTCCCCTTCGTCGTGCGCCAGTTGGTCGGCACTGACGAGCGGCCGCTTGCGGCGGCCTGCATTCGCTATCGGGGATCCCGGGATGGCCCCATCCGGTCACCGACGTGCGGTGGATTCAGCGGTATGTCGCACCATCCCTGCGCGGTGCGGCGCCCTACCCGGTACTGCAGGGCGCGGCCGGCATCGACGGTTGCATAAGGAATTCCGCGTCTCAAACTGGTGTTATACGAGTCTCGTGGGCTGGCTCACGCGGCCGACGAATCCGGTTCTCTCGTTGGAGTCGGGATCAACCGCATTCAGCCCATGCGCTTGCTGGGGTGTCTTGCCCGCAACGGGGCTCTCGCTGCCGGCCCGCTGCACCGCCGGCAGGTGCGCAAGGTCACCGGTCAGGCGGGCGGCGCCGAGGGGTCGGC
>JAOPVG010000174.1 GCA_025966255.1 Jatrophihabitans sp. | reverse complement strand
AGGGCAGTGATGAGTGCCGTACCGGAACAAGTGACCGTTCTCGTCTACAGCAATTCGGCCGAGGTCCGGGCCCAGGTCCGCACCGCCGTCGGCCGCCGTCCCGCCCCAGACACCGGGCGCATCGAATGGATCGAATGCGCCACGAATGCCGATGTCGTGCGGGAGCTCGACGCCGGCGGGGTCGACGTCGCGATCCTGGACGGCGAGGCCCAGCCGACCGGCGGAATGGGGCTGGCCCGGCAGTTCAAGTACGAGCTCGACGACTGCCCGGCCATCGTGGTCCTGATCGCCCGTCGCCAGGACGGCTGGCTGGCCAGCTGGTCGCTCGCCGACGCGGTCATCAACACGCCGATCGACCCGGTCGAGAGTGCGGCGGTGATCGCCGAGCAGCTGCGTCGTCGGCACTCCGGCATTCCCGTCGTTCGGTAGACCTCCATGACCACTGCCGGACGCACCTGGCCGGCCGTCCTCACCGCGCTCATGTCCGGACAGGAGCTCGCGGCCGACGACACGGCCTGGGCGATGGACGAGATCATGGCCGGCAACGCCACCGCCGCCCAGCTCGCCGCCTTCGCGGTGCTGCTGCGGGCCAAGGGTGAAACGCCAGCCGAGCTGTCCGGGCTGGTGCGCACCATGCTCGATCGTGCGCTGCCACTGTCCATCGAGGGACGCTCGGTCGACGTGGTGGGAACCGGCGCGGACCGCGCCCACACGGTGAACATCTCGACCATGGCCGCGCTCGTCGTCGCCGGCGCCGGCCGGCGGGTCGTGAAGCACGGCAACCGGGCTGCGTCCTCAGCGTGTGGAGCGGCCGACGTGCTCGAGGAACTCGGCGTCGCCATCGACCTGCCGCCGGAGGGCATCGTCCGCACGGTCGGCGAGGTCGGCATCGGGTTCTGCTTCGCGCCCGTGTTCCACTCCGGCACCCGGCATGCCGGCCCGGTGCGGCGCGAACTCGGTGTCCCCACTGCCTTCAACTTCCTCGGCCCGTTGACCAACCCGGCTCGGGTGACGGCGGCGGCCATCGGCTGTGCCGACCGGCGGATGGCGCCGGTCATGGCGGCGGTTCTGGCCCTACGCGGGGATACGGCGCTCGTCTTCCGCGGCGACGACGGGCTGGACGAACTCACCACCACGACCACGTCCAGCGTGTGGGTGGCGGCCGACGGATCGGTGACCGAGACGTCGATCGATCCGTCCGCCTTCGGCATCGCCGCAGTGCCGCCCGAAGCCCTGCGTGGCGGAGATGCCACCTTCAACGCCGCCGTGGTGCGCGAGGTGCTCGGCGGCGGCGGGGCCGGCGTCCGCGACGCGGTGCTGCTCAACGCCGCCGCAGCGATCGCCGCCTACGACGGGCTCACCGCGGCCGACCTGCACACCGCGCTCGAGCGGGGCCTGCGGCTCGCCACGGAATCCGTCGACAGCGGCGCCGCCGCCGCCCTGCTCGACCGATGGGTCGCCTCCAGCCAGGCCGCCCGGAGGGACTGACGGGCCGGCCGCGCCTCAGTACTGCGCCTCAGTTCGGCTTCCTCAGTGCCGCTTCCAGAACGCAGGGCGGCTGGTCGCCGCGCCTTCCGCGAAGCGGCTCAGCGCCGAGCGGGCCCGATCCCACCGCTCGCTCGACCCGACGGTGTCGTCGCGCAGCAGCTTGATGATCGCCCACAACGCGGCGGCGTCGGCCGCACGGGACTCGAGGTGGCGGGCAAGCGCCTCGAGACGGGTCGCGAGGTCGTCGAGCGCATCGCACCGGTCGCCCTCGGTCGCCGCCGGCTCGGCGAGGCGGCGCGCCTCGTCGGCGGCCTGGCGGCGCGCGGCTCTGAGTTCGGCGTCGTCATCGCGCTGCTCGGGGGACATCGCCTCCACGCCCGCCACGGGCGCGGCCCGCTTGGCGCCGAAATGGCCGCGGGCCGACCCGTGGCCGGTCGCTGACGGTGCCATCGCCGTGGTCCGCACCGCGCCGCCGTATTCGGCCGCGTCCGCGGCGAACGACATGGGCATAGCCCCCATGGCCCCGGCTGGCATTGGTGGCCGGGAAGCCCATCCGGCCGGCAATTCGACGGGCTGCGTCACCCGGTGCCGGCCGCCGGCCTGGTTGACGACGCGGGAGTCGATCGCCACGAAGGCCGTGAACCGGCACATCACGCCGAAGCGCAGGGAAGTCCTGACGATGCGCTGTTCGAGCGCGTCGTCGGGCGAAGTGACGTAGGCGTCCTCGAGATCGCGCAGGGTGGCCCGGGCCCAGAGCTGGGCCACGGTGGCGTCCTCGGCGTGGCCCGGCTCGGCGATCGTCTGCCAGGCGGCACCGTCGCGGGTGGATCCGGTCAACCTCAGCGCGGGTGCGACAGTGCGGTACCGACCGCGGATCACGAGCGGCACGCCGCTGAACACGTCGGGTATCCGGGCCGGGCTCACGCTGCCGTCGATCAGTCCGTCGCCGACGAGCCGGATGCCGGTGACGAGCGGCGCCGTGATGCGGCGGTGGATCGCTTCCATCGCGTCGTCGAGCCGATCCTCGCTCTCGACGAGTTCGCACCGTCCGCCGCCGGCCGAGGCGAGCCGGCCGAGGAAGCCGGCGTTGACGGTCTGGTCGATGCCGACGGTGTGCACCCGCACGCCCGCCAGCAGGCCGGCCGTCGCGTCGAGAATCTGGTCCTCGTTGCCGACCTGCCCGTCGGTGATCAGCACCAGCACGCGGTCGCGGTTCGCGTCGCCCGTGCGCAACACCTTGAGGCCCTGCTCGAGGGGTTCGAGCAGGACGGTGCCGCCGCGGGCGTCGGCGCGGCTGAGGTGTTCGACCGCGCGGAAGCGATGCCGGTCGCTCGCGTTGACAAGTCCGGCGGGCAGGTCGTCCGGACGCTCGACGCGGTCGTCGAAGGTGAGCACGGCGAACCGGTCAGCAGCGCCGAGCGTGTCGACTATGCGGGCGGCGGCGCGGCGCGCGGCGACCATCTTCCAGCCGTGCATGCTGCCCGAGCGGTCGAGCAGCAGGACGACGTCCTTGCCGAAGGTCCCCGCGGTGGGCGGCGGCGGGACGACGGTGAGTTGGAAGGTGCCCTCGTCGCCGTCCGGGTCGGCGACCGCGGTGAGCGCCGTCGCGGACACAGCGTGGTCGCCGTAGGGCAGGCGGAGGATGAAGTCGCGGTTGACGCGCTCGCCCGGCTGGACCCGCACCAGGCCGTTCTCGGTCGTCACGGTGTGCAGGCTGGAGCGCACCTCGCCGAGCGGCAGGCCGGCCGGATCGATCGCGACCTCGATGGAGAGATCGACCGGATGGGGGAAGCCGGGCAGCAGCACCGGCGGAGTGATTCGCGAGGCGTCGGGCGTGCTGTCGGTGTCCGGGGCGTAACCGTCGCCGGACCGCTCGCCCGGCAGCGGACGGCCGGGGATGTAGCGCGGCGCGACGACGAGCGGGAACCGGTACGTGGCCTCGCCGTCCTCGAACGGCAGCGGGCCGATGACGGTGAGCGACACGTCGACCCGCTCGCCGGGGGCGATGTTGCCGACCCGCATCGTGAATACGTCCGGGCGCTCCTCCTCGGCGATGGAGGCGCGCTGCCCGGCGGCGATCGCGTCGTCGTAGGCCTGGCGGGCCTGGGCGCGCTCCTGCAGATCGGCGACGACGGTGCGGCCGTCGGCGGTCAGGGTCATCGCGGTGAGCGCGGCGCGATCGGGGAGCGGAAATACGTAGGTCGCCTCGAGCGACGTGTCGTACGGATTGCGGAAGCCCTGGACGAGCTCGGTGCGGGCGACGAGTCCCGTGACGCTGGCGCGGACGTCGAGCTTGTGCAGCGGCAGGTTGCCACGCTCGGTCGTGAGGCAGCCGGTTCCGCGCGGTTCGTCGGCGACGTACTCGTCGAACTCGGTGACGTTGATCGTCATGATGTGCTCCCTCGGGTAAGCCGGCGTTCGGCCAGCAGGTCGAGCAGCGGTTGGGCCGCCGCTCGGATGGAATCGACGTCGGTCTGCGTCGGCTGCGCGGGCAGCATCAGGACCACGCCATCGCCGAGATCGAGCCCGGCAAGCACGTGCAGCGTCGGCGTCGGCGTCGGGCGTTCCCGCCAGAATTGCCGTCCGTCCGTGCCCGCCGGGCGCTTGGGCCGCAGCGGAAGCAGCGCCGCCTCTGGGGCCGCGGCGCCAGGAGAAGCGGGCGCCGGCGCAGCGGCCGACCTGGCGGTTGCTGGGGCGTCGGTCGTCCGCGGCAGGTCGGCGATGCGGCGCAGCGTCCGATCAGTGGCGCCGACGAGTTCGGTCTGGATCTCGGCGAGCGTGCGTCCCTCGGCCTGCCGGCGCTTGATCGCGACCAACTGGAGCACGTGCCGCTC
>JAOPVG010000156.1 GCA_025966255.1 Jatrophihabitans sp. | reverse complement strand
GCTGCTCGATCCGGCGCAGGATCTCGGTGCCGTCGACCTTGCGCAGCACGACGTGCCGGCCGCCGACCCCGGTGATGCCGAAGGGCATGCCCCAGCCATTGGCGTGGAACATCGGCAGCGTGTGGAGATAGACGTCGCGATCGCTGATCGTGGTGTGCAGGCCGAACACGGTGGCATTGAGCCAGTTGTTGCGATGGGTGAGTTGCACGCCCTTGGGCCGCGCCGTGGTGCCGGACGTGTAGTTGATCGTCGCCGTCGCAGCCTCGTCGGGCTCGTCCCACGGCCGGGGTTCGGTGTCGCGCAGGTACAGCTCCTCGTCCTCGCCCAACACGAACTTGTGCCGGACGTCGAGCGCGTCGAGCAGGTCCTTCTGGGCTGGATCGGCGTAGACGACGTCAGCGCCGGAGTGCCCGACGATGTAGCTGATCTCGGACTTGCTGAGCCGGAAGTTGATCGGCACCAGGATGCGTCCATACCCGGACACCCCGAAGAACGAGGTCAGCAGGCGCGCGGAGTTCTGCGAGACGAACGCGACCCGGCCGCCAACCGGCACGTCCAGCGAATCGAGCTTCGCGGCCTGCGCCCGGGCGAGCACGGCCATCTCCCGGTAGGTGAGCTCACCGAGGCTGGGCGCGGGTTGATCGGGCTCGTCGACGACGCCGATGCGGCCCGGATACACCTGCTCGGCGCGGTCGAGGAAGTCCCGGACGGTGAGCGGATAGTGCACGGGTGCCTCCGAGCGAGTCGACGGGTCGTCCCTCGATTACATCGAGATCGTGCTGGTGATGCCATACCCGAACGGGGAGGTCAACTGTCCGAACGGAGATACCCCTGCCGCGCGGCGACCGGCAGGATGACGGGAGAGGAGGTCGATGACGCTCCCCGACAGTCGATCAGGGACATCAGGGACCGGCGCGGCGCCGGCCCCGTCGCGGCGCGCTCCGCTGTGGTGGGCTGCTGCGGCGCTGCTGTTCGGCGCCGCGTTCGGCACGAACGTCGCGACGCCGCTGCTGCCGCTGTATCGGGAGTCGCTGCATCTGTCGCCGTCCGACGTCAACGCGATCTTCGGGGTGTACGCCCTCGGGCTGGCGCCGTCGCTGCTGCTCGGCGGTCCGGCATCGGACCGGTACGGACGGCTTCGGGTGCTCGTGCCGTCGGTGTTCCTCACCGGTGTGGCGTCCTTGGTGTTCCTGATCGGCGCCCACACGACGGCCCTGCTGTACGCGGCTCGGTTCGTCCAGGGTCTCGCATCCGGGGCCGCGTTCAGCGTGGGCAGCGCGTGGCTGCAGGACATCGTCGGCACCGGTCGCGCCCAGGTCGCCGCCCGCCGCGCCTCGCTCGCCCTGAACGCCGGGTTCTGTCTCGGGCCGCTTACCGGGGGGCTACTCGCCGAGTACGGCCCGGCGCCATTGACGCTGCCATTCGTCGTGCACGCGGTACTCGTGGGTTTCGTACTGCTGGCCGCGGGTGTGGTCGCCGGACGGGGGGCGTGGGCGACGGACCGCGGTAGGTCGCCGGGCGCCAGCCTGCTGCCCCGGACCGGGCTGAGCCGACCGGCCAAGCGACTGTTCCGGCGCACGCTGATTCCGACGGCCATCTGCGTGTACGCCTTCCCGTCGGTAGCCATCACCGTCCTGCCGCTTCTCCTGCCGCACCGTGCGCACGTCGTGGCCTTCACCGGCGTGCTGGCGGCCGTGACGCTCGGGATGGGTGCGGTGGTGCAGCCGTTCGCCCACCTCGTCACGCGAGCGCGCGGTGCGGTCGGCGCGGCGTTGGGCGCGCTTGGGTACGGGCTGGGCGCACTCGCGGCGGGGTCGGAGTCCCCGACCCTCGTGTTCATCGGTGGCGCGCTCCTCGGCGCCGGCGCCGGGCTCTGTTTGAACGCGGGGCTCACCCTCGTGCACGAACTGTCGTCGCCCGCTACGCGCGGCGCAGGCAACGGGCTGTTCTACACGTGGGCCTACGTCGGCTTCGCCGCGCCGTTGCTGACAACGGCATTCGTGGCCATCGACGATCTCGTCGTGCCGATCCTGGTGCTCGCCGGCCTGGCCGCGCTGACCGCCGGTTGGCTGTGCCTCGGCGGACGGACGAGGACGCTACCGATGACGTCCCCGGCGGGGGGAGACTGAACCATGCCCAGCTACCAGAACATCACGGTGCAGCGCAGCGGCGATTTCGCCACGGTGACGATGGACAATCCCGGGAAACGCAATGCGCTCTCGCGCGCCGCGCTGGACGAGCTGCTGGCTGCGTTCACCGAGATCGGCGACAGCAACGTGCTCGGGGTGGTGCTCGCCGCAAACGGACCGGTGTTCTCGGCCGGCCACGACTTCGCGGACGTCGCCGACCACGATCACGCCTCCGTGCGCGCGCTGCTGGTCACCTGCACCCGGCTGATGGAATTGCTGCAGCAGATCCCACAACCGGTGGTGGCCCGCGTCCATGCGCTGGCCACGGCGGCCGGGTGCCAGCTCGTCGCCAGCTGCGATCTCGCTGTCGCAGCGGAGTCGGCCGGTTTCTGCCTGCCCGGCGGCAAAGGCGGCTGGTTCTGCCACACCCCGGCCGTCGCGGTCGCGCGCAACGTCGGCCGGAAGCGAGCGATGGAGATGGCGCTGTCCGGCGACATCGTGTCGGCCGCGACGGCGGCCGACTGGGGCCTGGTCAATCGCGTGGTGCCGGACGAGCAGCTCGACTCCGCGGTGCAGGATCTTCTGGAACGGGTCACGCGCGGCAGTGCCGAGAGCAAGGGTCTCGGCAAGCGGGCGTTCTACGCTCAGGTCGATCTCGACCAGCCCAAGGCCTACGCGTATGCCGTCGAGGTGATGGCCGCGGCCAGCCAGCTCGACGATGCCGTCGAAGGCACGCACGCGTTCCTCGCCAAGCGCAAGCCGGAGTGGAAGCGCGGGCGCTGAGGCGCCTGCTCACTAAACCCGACCCCCCAAACGGCGGTAGCTCGCCGGTGTGGCCTGTGCCACAGTTGCGGCGTGGGTTCGGGACGGCGCGGCAACGACGATGCGCTCGCGCACGTCGAAGCCCTCGACCAGCTGATCGATGAGCGCACCGACGTCGCGGCGCTGCTCGATCGCACCTCCGTGCTGCGCGAGACGTCGCACTGCATCCGCGAGGGCACCGGCCTCGACATCGGCTATGCCGCCGCGCTCGAGGCCCCCGACCTACTGGTGATCCGCGGCTGGTCCGGGGCCACGGGCGGCAGCCTGCGCAACCTCGAGGTGCCGCGCGGCCTCGGTCTCGGCGGGAAGTCGTTCGCGTTGGCGCGTCCGGTCTGGGTCCCGGACTACTGCAGCTCGTCCCAGATCACCCATGAGTTCGATGCGGTCATCCGCGAGGAGGGCATCGGGGCCATGGTGGCGGTGCCATTCGTCCACCGAGACCACGTCGTCGGGGTCGCGTACGGGGCGCAGCGAGGAGCGGCCCCGCTCGGCGACGAGGTGATCGGCCAGCTCGAGCGAGTGGCCGAGCCGGTCGGCAGCGCGCTGCACCTCGCCCAACAGGCCGGACGGCAGACCAGGACCGCGCTCGCCGCAGAGCGTCAACGCATCGCCATCGCGCTGCACGACTCGGTGGGTGCGTTGCTGTTCGGCATCGGGGCCGAAGTCCGTGATCTACAGGCCGACACCGACGCGCCGCCGGAACTCCTCGCGAAGCTACGGGCGGTGGAGGCGCGGGTGGCCGAGACGGCCGCCGTGTTCCGCGAGTCGCTGGCCGTGCTCGACGACGTGACCCCCGACCAATCGTTGACCGCGACCCTGCGCGGGGACTGCGAGGCGTTCACGCGGCGCACCGGCGTGGTGGCGAGGTGCATGGCGCTCAACGAGCTGCCCCGGCTCGACCCGGCCCGGTGCACCGCCGTCGTCGCAGTGGTGCGCGAGGGTCTCGTCAACGTCGAGAAGCATGCGCACGCAACGTCGGTCGTGGTGAGCCTCGTTGCCTCCGGCGACGGCCTCGCGGTGGCGATCGCCGACGACGGGCTGGGCTGGCCCGACGCCGCGGACGAATCCGGCGACCTCGTGGTGGGGCTGGCGGCGAAATCGCGGCGCTGCGCCGCCCCGGAATCCTCGACCGGCATCGGGTTGAAGGCGTCCTACGACCGCGTCGCCCGACTCGGCGGCGCACTGTCGATCGTGGGTAACGAAGACGGCGGGCTCACCGTGCGAGCGTGGGTGCCGAGCCCGTGATCGCCCCGGCGCCGGCCGCGGTGCGGGTGCTGGTCGTCGACGATCACCCCGTGGTGACCCACGGCGTCACGCTGCTCCTGAAGCCGGTGCGCGACATCGAGTTGGTCGGGTCGGCGCGCAACGGCCGCGAAGGACTCGAGAGCGCCGAGCAGCTGCGCCCGGACGTCATCCTGCTCGACCTGCGGCTGCCCGATCTGCTCGCCACCGAGGTGATCCGCCGGCTGCGGTCGGCGCGTCCGGAAATTCGCGTCCTGCTCTTCACCGCGTACGCCGATCATGCCGCGCTGCCCGCTGCGCTCGAGGAGGGCGTCGCCGGCTGCCTGCTGAAGGACGTGTCGACGACGGACTTGGCGAGCGCTATCCGCCGGGCGCACGCCGGCCTCACCGTCATGGATCATCGAATAGAAGGCAGTTCCGGCGGGCAGCTGCAGGAGGCTCTCCACCGAGCCGGTCTCACCCGGCGTGAGTACGAGGTCCTGCGTCTCGTGGCCGCGGGCCAGACCAACCCGGAGATCGCCGAGGACCTCGGCCTCACTCGCAACACGGTCAAGACTTACCTACAGAGCACGATGAGCAAGCTCGGCGCCCGCAACCGCGTCGAGGCGATCGCCAAGGCGAGCGAGGCGCACCTGTTGTGAGCGGCCTGTGACCTTCTACGGAT
>JAOPVG010000144.1 GCA_025966255.1 Jatrophihabitans sp. | reverse complement strand
CCACGACGGGCCCGAAAGCCAGGCGAGGAACTCGGCATGGTAGTTGTCGGTGTACTTGATCAGCAGCGCGTAGGCTGTGCCTTCGGCGGCCAGCGCGAGTCCGAGCGCCGCCCCGATCGTCTTGGTTCGCACCGTCGCCACTGTGCGAGCGTGCCAAACGAAACGGAACCGAAGTGGCCCCAGCGCCGAACGTACTTACGACGTAAGGGTTTCTGCGGCCCACTCGGGCCAAACTCAGTGGGGTGGGCGTGCAACTGAACCTTCCCGGCAGTCCGCCAGCTCGATGGCCCAAGTTCAGCAGCCCGCTGCGCTCGACCGCGCTCACGGCGCGCCTGGGCCGGATCCTCGGCATCTGCATGGGAATCTGCTTCGCAACGGGACTGCTGAGCCACTACCAGTACCAGCCGTGGTCGTGGCTGCCCGAGCCGGCGAGCCCGGTGTGGGGCTACCGCCTGACGCAGGGCCTCCATGTCACCACGGGCATCGCGACGATCCCGCTGTTGCTCGTCAAGCTCTGGTCGGTGTTCCCGAAGCTGTTCCAGTGGCCGCCGGCGAAGTCGCTGCTGCACGGCTTGGAGCGGCTGTCGATCGCGCTGCTCGTGTCCTCGGCGCTCGTCGAACTGGTCACCGGTCTGTTCAACGTCCTGAACTGGTACCCGTGGCCGTGGGACTTCGTGCCGGTCCACCGCTTCCTCGCCTACGTCCTGATCGGCTCGATCCTGCTGCACATCGCAGTGAAGCTGCCCGACATCAAGTACGGGCTCGGCACCAAGGTCGCGCAGGGCGACGTCCTCACCGAGATCCCCTGGGAGCAGAACCCGCACGCCTACAGCAACAGCAACGACACCCACCAGCCGCCACCCGTCACCGAAGGCCTGTCCCGGCGCGGACTGCTCGTCGCCACCGGCGCGGGCGTCGGTCTCGTCGTCGCCACGACCGTCGGGCAGACGGTCACCCCGCTGTCCCCGATCGGTCTCCTGGCTCCGCGGCAGTACAAGAAGGGCCTGCAGCGGGTGCCGGTGAACCGCACCGCCGATCAAGCCCGAGTCACCGAACTGCTCGACGCCGTGCGAGCGGGCAATTGGCAGCTGTCGGTCAAGGGAGCGAAGCCGTACACGGTCAGCCTCGACGAGATCCTGGCGATGGCACCGCACGAAGCGCACTTCCCGATCTCTTGCGTCGAGGGGTGGAGTGTCGGCGTGCAGTGGCGGGGGGTGCGGCTGCTCGACATCGTGCGCCGCGCCGGCGGGACCGAGGACTCGCGAGTGAAGGTCACCTCGCTCGAGCCGCGGGGCTCGTACAACTACTCGTTCGTGGACGGGCCACAGGTGTCCCACGCCCTGCTCGCGACCCATATCAACGGCGACCCGCTCAAGGACGACCACGGCTACCCGCTGCGGCTGATCGCTCCCGACCGGGCCGGTGTGCTGAACACCAAGTGGCTCTCGATGGTGGAGGTGCTCTGATGCGTACGCGTATTGCGATCGGCGCCGCCGGCATCCTGCTCGGGCTGTTCGGGTTGTTCCGGCTGTTCACCGAGATCCCGGGCGCCGACCTGATCATGCTGGCTGTCTGGCTCGTGGCCGCGGTGGCGATCCACGACGGGTTGTTGTCGCCGATCGTGGTCGGGGTGGGCGCCGCGATCTCGCGCTTCGTTCCGCCCCGCGGGCGGCGCTATCTGCAGGCTGGGCTGATCGTCGCGGCGTCGGTGATCGTCATCGCCCTGCCGCTGATCCATCGCCAGAACACCCAGCCGACGTCGAAGGGGATCCTGCAGCAGAACTTCGGCGGAAACCTCACCGTGCTGCTCGGGATCATTGCCGCCGTGGCGCTCGTCCTCTACGCAATCCACGTGGCTCGCGACGGATTGGCCGGCCGTCAGCGGCCGAGCGCCGCGAACGATCTCCCGTCGGAGGACCACAGCTCGTCCACTCGGTAGCCGGCTCGCCCGGCGTACCGCAGCAGTGGGTCCCGCCCGACATTGGCCCAATCGAACAGGGGCCCGACAGCGGCGCCGTGCTCGCTGAAGCGCACCTCGAGCAGATCGTCAGCTTGGTGGTCGGGATGGGTCTCGACGATGAGGGCGCCGCCGGCCGCCAGTAGGAGCCGGATGCGGCTGAGCAGCCGCAGCGGGTCGCCGCCGATGCCGATGTTGCCGTCGAGGAGCAGGACCGTTGGCCAGCGTCCCTCGCCGGGCAGGTCGCCGAAGACGCTGCGCAGCAAGGCGGGCAAGCCCTGGCCCCGGGTCAGCGCGACCGCGGTCTCGGCGATGTCGACACCCAGCGCCGCGATCCCGCGCGCGTTGAGTGACGAGACGAATCGGCCCGGGCCACAGCCGACGTCGAGCACCGGTCCGCGGCAGCGGGCGAGGACGGTCTCGTCGGCCCGGTCGACCGCGCCCAGCCAGCGGGCGAGGTCCAGGACGATGAGCCGCCCATCGTCAGTGCGCAGCGAGAGCGGTCCCGCTGTGATCAATGCCTGCTCGTACGGCGCGAGAGCCCCGACTTCCATCAGCGGTGCACCGCCTTCGCCAGTGCGGCGGCGAACGTGCTGCCGGACGCGATGCGAGCCACGTCGCGCGCCGACTCGATCGTGTCGACATCGGTCAGCTCGTCGAGCATCTGCACCTGCAGGCCCAGCTCGGACAGGCGGCGCAACTGGTCGGCACCGGTGCGATCGGTCGACATCGGGATTCCGGAGATCCCGGCGGTGGCGTGTCGCGGATCGGTGAATCCGATGGCCCAGTACCCGCCGTCCGTGGCCGGGCCGAGGCACGCGTCATAGCGCGACGGGTCGAAGGCCGTGATGTTCTCGGCCTGCACCTGCGGAGTGTCCATACCTACGAGTACGGCGGGACCCGGGCCGGCGGCGGCGAATGCGGCAACGAGTCGGGTGTCCAGGTCGCCGACCGGTTGCGGAGTGCTGCGCCAACCCTCGGGCCGCCAGTGCGAGTGATCGCCGTCGAAGGCCAGGAGCAGGTCGCGGGCCGGCACCTGGCCGACGGCGCGCAGCGTGTCCCACAACGCGGCCCCGGCGATCTCGGCCGCCTGCTCGTGGGTAAGCGGCGGGACGAGGCGGGTCTTCACGTACCCAGGCCGCGGCTCCTTGGCAATCACCAGCATCGTTCCGAGCAGTCGATCCCTCATCCGGCCAGCACCGCGCTCATGTCGCGGATGGCCTGGACGGTGCCGCGCATGGTGCCGGTGACCTTCGAGCGTCCGGCCCGCGGTGTGTACGGCACGTCCATCTGCACGATCTGCCAGCCGGCCTCGGCCGCCCGCAGCACTGTCTCGACCGGGTAGCCACTGCGACGGTCGGCAATCGGAAGCGAGAGCAGCGGTTCGCGGCGAGCAACCCGCAGCGGGCCGACGTCACGCAGGTCGAGACCGGTGCGGCGCCGCACCCGCCGCGCCAGTTCGAAATTGGCGACCCGAGCCGGCATCGACCACGCCGCTCGGCTCACCGGTACCCGCCGGCCGACGACAAGATCAGCGCCGGACCGCAGCACATCCACCAGGCGCATCGCATCGCCCGGATCGAGCGAGGCATCGCAGTCGCAGACCGCGACGAACTCCGCCTGCGCAGCGACGAGTCCCTCGTGACAGGCGGCGCCGTAGCCGCGCCGCGCACAGTCGACGACGAGCACTCCGCGAGCGCGGGCGATCTCGGCCGATCCGTCCGTCGAGCCGTTGTCGACGACGATCGCGCGGGCACCGTCCGGGACCCGGTCCAGGAGCCAGGGCAAGGCTTGGGCCTCGTCCAGACACGGCAGGACGATGTCGAGGAAGGGTGAGCTCACCAGATCGACGGTATGGGCTCACCGGCCGCAGAACCCTTACCGTGCAGTGACGCCGCCGGCGACATCGGCCACGGCAACCGGCTCGTCCCTACGATGAGGACCATGGCTCAGGTGATGGTTGTTGATGACGACGACACCGTTGCCTCCGTCGTCGTCAATTACCTCGAACGGGCTGGACACACCACCCGGCGGATCGGCGACGGGCAAGCCGCGCTCGACGGCCTGGCCCAGCACGAGCCCGACCTCATGGTGCTCGACCTGATGTTGCCCGGCATCGACGGACTCGAGGTGTGCCGACAGGTCCGCCTCAAGTGGCCGCACCTGCCCGTCGTCATGCTCACCGCGCTCTCCGAACCCGAAGATCGCATTGCCGGTCTCGAGGTCGGCGCCGACGACTACGTCACCAAGCCGTTCTCCCCGCGCGAACTCGTGTTGCGCGTGGACTCGGTGCTGCGTCGCGTCACGGCTCCGCAGCCGGCTTTGGCGGCGAAGCGTGTCCTCACGGCCGGATCGATCACGGTGGACACCGCCGCCCGCCGCGCCACCCGGGACGGCCGCGAGCTCGCGCTGACGGTGCGCGAGCTGGATCTGCTCGTTTACCTGATGGCGCATCCCGGTGAGGCGTTCAACCGCGAACAACTCATGCGCGAGGTCTGGGGCTGGACGTTCGGTGACCAATCCACAGTCACCGTGCACGTGCGCCGGCTGCGCGAGAAGATCGAGGACGATCCGACGACGCCGACCCTCATCCAGACCGTCTGGGGCATCGGCTATCGGTTGGAGTTGCCGTGACTCTTGCCCTCTCCGATCTGTTGGACGCCCTGTTGTGGTCGGTCGTCGCCGGGCTCGCGGTGTGGTTCCTGCTCTGGCCGCTGCGCCGTCGCTCGCTCACCGGTCTGCTGATCGCGCTGGTGCTCACCGGCGCCGCGGCCTCGATGGGCGCACTGTGGGGTGCGATCCACTCAATGCTCGTGCCGTGGTGGGACTGGAAGACAGTGATCCCGTTGACTGCCTTCTCGGGGGCGGTCACGACGGTCGCCGCCATCGCCGCGTCGCGCCGGCTCGGCAAGGACGCCGCGTCATTGCGCCAGGACGTCGTCGATCTCGGCGCCGGCCGCATTCCCGCCGCGGACGGGCGCCGGCTCACCGCCGAGGTCGAACAGGTGCGGCGGGAACTGCACACGACGGCGACCGCCCTGACCGCGACGCGCGAACGCGAGCAGGCCCTCGAGAAGGCGCGGCGCGAATTGGTGTCGTGGGTGAGCCACGATCTGCGGACCCCGCTCGCCGGCCTGCGGGCCATGTCCGAAGCGCTCGAAGACGGCGTGGCCGACGACCCGGAGCTGTACTACAAGCAGATCGGCGCATCGGTCGAGCGGCTCAACCAGATGGTCGACGACCTGTTCGATCTCTCCCGCATCCAGGCCGGCGTCGTGTCCCGCGATTTGGAGAGCATCGCCCTCGACGACCTCGTCTCCGACTGCATCGCCGCGCTCGAACCACTCGCCGCGGCGCAGGGCGTGCGGCTGACCGGCTCGGTCGACGGTGCCACGGCCGTCACCGGCAACGGTCCGGAGCTGAACCGGGCCCTGACCAACCTCGTCGCGAACGCGATCCGGCACACCCGCGCGAAGGGCTCCGTCGACGTGCGGGTCGGCGTGACCTCCACCGAACCCGGGCCGCTCGCCGAGGTCGTCGTGAGCGACGAATGCGGCGGCATCCCCGAGTCGCATCTGCCGCGCGTGTTCGACGTCGGCTTCCGCGGCGAGGCGGCGCGCACTCCGCACACCGTGGGTCCGACCAGCGCCGGACTCGGCCTGGCGATCACCCGCGGGATCGTCGAGGCCCACGCCGGCACGGTCGACGTCGAGAACAAGCCCGGTGGCTGCCGGTTCCGCGTGCGACTTCCAGTCAGCGGCGCCAACTGACCAGCGGCGTC
>JAOPVG010000141.1 GCA_025966255.1 Jatrophihabitans sp. | reverse complement strand
GTGGCGAACCGCTTCACGATCTCGGCGACCGGCTCGACCTCCTCGATCGGGACGGGCGGGCGCTGGTCGGTGCGGAACTCGAACAGCCCGCGCAGCGTGCCGCCCGCGCGGTTCAGCTCCTGGACCTTCTCGGTGTACTGGCGGAACACGTCGTACTGCCGCGACCGCGTGGCGTGCTGCAGCAGGAACACGGTCTCCGGGTTGAACAGGTGCAGCTCGCCCTCGCGGCGCCACTGGTACTCACCGCCCACGTCAAGACCACGGTGCGCGCGGGACGTCTCGATGAGCGGGTAGGCGAAGTCATGCCGCGCGGAGACTTCCTGGGCGAGCTTCTCGAGCCCGATGCCGCCGAGGCGCGACGGTGTGCCGCCGAAGTACTCGTCGACGAGGGACTGCGCGAGTCCGAACGCCTCGAACACCTGGGCGCCGGTGTAGGACTGGATCGTCGAGATGCCCATCTTCGACATCACCTTGAGCACGCCCTTGCTCAGGGCCTTGACGTAGTTGTCGATCGCCTTGTCGGCGCTCACGCCGGTAATGCTGCCGTTGGCGACGAGGTCGTCGATCGTCTCGAACGCCAGGTAGGGGTTGACCGCGGCAGCGCCGTAACCGAGCAGCAGCGCGATGTGGTGGACCTCGCGGGCCTCGCCGGTCTCGACGATCAGGCCGACCTGGGTGCGCTGGCCCGTCCGGACCAGATGCTGGTGCACCGCGGAGGTGAGCAGCAACGACGGGATTGGCGCGTGGTCGGGGTCGCAGTCGCGGTCGGACAGGATCAGGATGCGGGCGCCGGCCTCAACCGCCTGCGAGCACTCGCGGCGCACCCGTTCGAGTGCGGCCGCGAGGGCCTCGCCGCCGCCGTGCACCCGGTAGCGGCCGTCGACGAGCTGGCAATGGAAGCCGGGCATGTCTCCGTCGGCGTTGATGTGCCAGATCTTGGCGAGCTCGTCGTTGTCGAGCACCGGTCGGGGAATGACGATCTGCCGGCACGACGCTGGACCCGGCGTGAACAGGTTCCGCTCCGGGCCGATGCCGCCGGACAGTGACGTCACCAGCTCTTCGCGGATCGCGTCGAGCGGCGGGTTGGTCACCTGCGCGAACAGCTCGGTGAAGTAGTCGAAGAGCATCCGGGGGCGCTGCGACAGGACCGCCAGCGGAGTGTCGGTGCCCATCGAGCCGATCGGTTCGGCGGCGGCGGTGGCCATCGGCGTGATGAGCAGCCGCAGTTCCTCCTCGGTGTAACCGAAGATCTGCTGACGTCGGGTGACCGACTCGTGGGTGAAGACGACGTGATCGCGCGGCGGCAGGTCGTCGAGGTGCATGAGGCCCGCGTGCAGCCACTCGTCATAGGGGTGCTCGGCGGCCAGCTCAGCCTTGAACTCCTCGTCCGAGCGGATTGCGCCGCGGGCGGTGTCGACCAGGAACATGCGACCGGGCTGCAGGCGGCCCTTGGCCACGATGCTCGCCGGGTCGAGGTCGAGGACGCCGGACTCGCTGCCGAGCACGACGAGGCCGTCGGACGTCTGCCACCAGCGCCCCGGACGCAGGCCGTTGCGGTCGAGCACGGCGCCGATCACGGTGCCCTCGGTGAAGGCGACGCAGGCCGGACCGTCCCAGGCCTCCATCACGCACGAGTGGAACTCGTAGAACGCCCGCCGCGCGGGATCCATGTCCGGGTTGTTCTCCCACGCCTCCGGGATCATCATCAACACCGCGTGGGGCAAGCTGCGGCCACCGAGATGCAGCAGTTCGAGCACCTCGTCGAAGGTGGCCGAGTCGCTTGCCTCCGGCGTGCAGATCGGGAACAGCCGCTTGAGGTCGCCGGGGATCAGATCGGATTCGAGCAGCGCCTCGCGGGTGCTCATCCAGTTGCGGTTGCCGCGGATCGTGTTGATCTCACCGTTGTGGGCGATGTAGCGGTACGGGTGGGCCA
Organism: Jatrophihabitans sp.; assembly: GCA_025966255.1. Classification (GTDB taxonomy): domain Bacteria; phylum Actinomycetota; class Actinomycetes; order Mycobacteriales; family Jatrophihabitantaceae; genus Jatrophihabitans. The sequence goes on along the minus strand of JAOPVG010000141.1, from coordinate 5,234 downwards.
GCGGCCACGACGGGAACGTGTTCGTCGAGAACCGGCTGTGCACGAGGCCGATCGCGCTCTCGAAGCGGGGATCGGTGAGATCCGGGAAGAACGGGCCGAGCTGGTCGGTCGTGAACATGCCCTTGTAGACGAGCGTGCGCGCCGACAGCGACGGGAAGTAGAGCTCGAGCTGCAACTCGCGGGCGCGGCGCTCGGTGACCTTGCGGAGCGCGAATGCGAGCCGCTCCAAAGCCAGGCCGTCTTCGCCGTTCGCGCCCCGCAGGAACACCTGACGGAACTGCGGAATCACGCTGCGGGCGGTGGGGCCGAGATGGTCGGACACCGTCGGCACCTCACGCCAGCCGAGAAGCTGAAGGCCTTCCTCGACGGCCGTCGTCTCGACGATCTCGACCACCTGACCGGCTTGCTCCGGATCGACCGGCAGGAAGGCGAGGCCAACCGCGTACGCACCGACGAGGGGTAGTTCGAAGTCGGTGACTTCGCGGAGGAATGCGTCCGGCACCTGCACGGTGATCCCGGCGCCGTCGCCGGACGACGGCTCGGCGCCGGCCGCGCCGCGGTGATCGAGGTTGTGAAGTGCGGTCAGGGCATGCGCCACGATCTGATGGCTGGCGCGTCCATGCATGTCGGCCACGAAGGCGACACCGCAGGAATCGTGTTCGAAGGCGGGATCGTAGAGACCCTGAGCTGCGGGCACGGCCGAGAATGGATTAGGCACGCACAGGCTCCTGTCCAGGACGATGATCGGTTCCTCCGGGACCCGCCGTTGGGCCCGGCCGGGACGACATCGGCCCGAACAGCGGTTTCAGATTACCGTCAGGTTTCGGGAAAGCCCTACCGCGTTCCCTGTGACGAACTTCGCGGCTCCAGATTCACCCTGTCGCCAGGGGACGATCCGGACAAATCACCCGCCGTCTGCCCTGGCTGTTCGGTGAAGGGTGTCGTGCGCGGCTGAGCTCACCGCGGCCAGGCCGAGCGCAATTCCTTCTCCAGGCCTGGACGGTCCTCGACCGACACCTGTTTGCCGTCGGGACCGGTGACATAGAAGGCGTCGACGACCGCGCCCGCCACCGAGGACACCCGCGCCGACCGCACGTCAAGGCCGGCCCGCTCCAGCGCCGCGGTGATCCGGTACAGCAGCCCGATCTCATCCTCGCCGCGGAACTCCACCACCGTCGCGTCGGCCGAGTCGTCGAACCAGAGCACGGACGGGCGCCGGTGGGCCGCTCCGGGTGCCTTCCGCGAGTAGGTCCGCTCCTTCTCCTGCAGCTTCTCGGCCAGCCCGAGTTCGCCCTTCAGGGCGCGGGCGAGGTCGCTGCGCACCAGCACCGGGTCAGGCATCTGACCGAACCTCGGCTGCACGATGAAGCTGTTCACCGCCATCCCGGCGTGCGTGCGGATCGACGCTTCGCGGATGTCGAGCGCATGCAGTGCGAGCACCCCGGCCGTGCGGTACAGCGTGCCCGGCGTGTCCTCCGCAGCGACGATCACCTCGTCGGGCCGGATCACGACGGCCAATTCGCCCGCCTCGGCCATCGCCCGTCGTTCGTCGTCGAGCGGGCTGATCGACACCTGCCGGGTACCACCTATGGCCGAGCTCGCGCGCCGCACCAGATCGCTGATCAGGCCGGCCTTCCAGTCGCTCCACGCGCCCGGCCCGCTCGCCGACGCATCCGCCGAGGCAAGGACGTGCAGGAGGTCCAGCAGTTCGGCCGAGTCGCGGACGCACTCGCGCACGATCGTGATGGTCATCGGGTCGTCGAGGTCGCGTCGGGTCGCGGTGTTGGGCAGCAACAGGTGATGGCGGACGAGCCCGACGATGAGCGCGAGATCCTCGCCCTCGTAGCCCATCCGCGTGGCGATGATCGCGGCGTGCTGCGCCCCGGTGATCGAATGGTCCGGGCTCGGGTAGCCCTTGCCGATGTCGTGCAGCAGCGCGCCGACGATGAGCAGGTCACGACGCTCGACGTCGCCGTCGTGCTCGGCCGCCGTGGCGGCGGTCTCCAGCAGGTGCCGGTCGACTGTGAAGCGATGCACTGGGTTGTGCTGCGCGCGACAGCGCACGGCGTCCCACTCCGGCATGAGCGCAACGAGCAGGCCGGCCTGGTCGAGCGACTCCAGCACCGCGATCGCCGGATGCCCGGCGCCCAGCGCGGCGAGGAAGTCGTCGCGCGCGGACGCCGGCCATGGGGTCGGCAGCGGCGCGGACTCGGAGGCGAGCCGCTCCAGCGCGAAAGGGGCGATGGGCAAGTCGTGCTCGGCCGCGGCCCGCGCCACCCGCAAGACCAGCCCCGGATCAGCCCACGGATCGGCGTCGCGAGCCAGCACGACCTCGCCGTCGTGCGAGACGACGTCCTTGGCCAGCCCGACCCGTTCCAGTCCGGTGCGCGAAGTTCCGAACAGCCGACGCCGCGGCGCGCGCGCCTGACTCGATTCGACGCGCCGCCACGCGACGTCAAGCGCGTGCGCAATCGACCGCGCCGCCTCGTTGACCCGGCGCAGCAACGCGTCACGACCCTGCTCGACCGTGCCGTTCACGTCAGCGTCCACGAAACCCAGCGCGGCCGCGACGCCGTCATGCTCCTGTTGGCGCAGCACGTCATCGGCGCGTCCGGTCAACCGGTGCAGCTCACCGCGCACGTCGAGCAGCACCGGGTAGGCCTCGCGGACCCAGACCGGGTAGTCCACGAGCTGCGCGGCGGCGAGAGCGTGCAGACCCTGCGCGTCGCGCAGGCCACCGCGGGACTCCTTGAGGTTCGGCTCGAGCAGGAAGGCGGCCTCGCCGGCGAGTTCCCAGCGCCCCTCCGAGATGGTTCGCATCTCGGGCAGGCGCTTGACCGCAGTCGCCCGCCAGACGTCCAGGACACTGCCGCGGACGCGGCCGGTGAGCCCGGCGTCCCCGGCGATGTGCCGGATGTCGAGCAGCCCGAGCAGTGCTTTCAGATCGTCCTTCGCCACTGCGACCGCTTGATCGGGGGTGCGTACCGAGTGGTCCAGGCTGATGCCGCTGTCCCAGATCGGGTACCAGATCGCATCGGCGATCTCGGACAGGCCGCTGATCTTGCCCTCGTGCAGGAGGACGAGGTCGAGGTCGGAGTACGGCGCGGGCTCGCGCCGGCCGAGCCCACCGACCGCCACCAGAGCAACGCCGTCGCGCGGGGTGAGCAGCTGACGCAGGCATTCGTCGTAGGCCTCGGAGAGATCCTGACGAAGCCGGGCACCGACGAGTCCGGGCCGGCGCAATACGCCGGCCTGGACCTCGCTCAGTGACATGTGAGCGTCGCGCGGCGCACGTTAGATGGCGTCAGCGTCGCGTTCACCTGTCCGCACGCGGATGAGCGCCTCGACGGGAGTCACCCACACCTTGCCGTCGCCGATCTTCCCGGTGCGGGCGGCCTCGACGATCGCCGACAACAGCTTGTCGACGTCACCGTCGGAGACCACGACGTCGATGCGCACCTTCGGCACGAAGTCGACGGTGTACTCCGCGCCGCGGTAGACCTCGGTGTGCCCGCGCTGCCGCCCGAAGCCCTGGACCTCGCTGACGGTGAGGCCCTGCACGCCGAGGACCTCCAGGGCCGCCTTGACGTCGTCGAGCTTGAACGGCTTGACGACTGCGGTGATCTGCTTCATGCCGCTCCTCGCTTCGACGTCGACCGGGCCAACACTGCGCCTGCCCGGAGCCTACGGATCAGTTCGATGTTCATGCATCCACCCGTTCTTTCGGAGCGGAGGCCGGGGTGCCATGCCCGCCGATGGTGCCACCCAGCGGACCGAATTCGTACGCCGACTCACCGTGGATCGACGTGTCGAGGCCCTCGAGCTCGTCCTCTTCGCTGACCCGGTTCTTGATGAAGATGTTGATCACCAGGGCGATGATCGCGGTGCCGACGAACGAGAACACGGTCACGGCGCCCGCAGCGAGGAACTGGTGCAGCAGCAGATTCCAACCGCTGTAGTGACCGTGCCCGCCGCCGTAGAAGATGCCGTCGTTGCCGAACGAGTTCGTCTTCTTCGAGCTGAAGAACCCGATCGACAGCGTGCCCACCCAGCCACCGACGAAGTGGACGCCTACGACGTCGAGCGAGTCGTCGTAGCCAAGCTTGTTCTTCAGCCCGATGGCAAGCGCGCACACCATGCCTGCGATCAGGCCGATGAAGATCGAGCCGATCGGGGTGACCCAGCCGGCCGCCGGAGTGATTGCCACCAGGCCGGTCACCGCACCGGACCCAGCACCGAGGGCCGTGCACTTCCCGTACTTGAGCTTCTCCACGATGATCCAGCCGAGCAGCGCGGTCGCCGTGGCGGTGTTGGTGTTCAACCACGCCACCCCGGCCACGCCATCCGCCGCCAGCTCAGAGCCCGCGTTGAACCCGAACCAGCCGAACCACAGCAGGCCGGCGCCGAGCATCACGAACGGGATGTTGTGCCCGCGCATGTTCGTGTTCGGCCAACCCCTGCGCTTGCCGAGCACCAGGGCCATGGCCAGACCGGCCGCACCGGCGTTGATGTGCACGACCGTTCCGCCGGCGAAGTCCTGGGCGAAGAAGTGCCCGCCCGAACTCGGGATCAGCGATCGGTTCAGCCAGCCGTAGCCATCGAACACCCAGTGCGCGACCGGCGCGTAGATCACGATCGACCAGATGGTCACGAAGGCGACGAACGCGCCGAACTTCCAGCGGTCGGCCGTCGCGCCGGTGATCAGCGCAGGGGTGATGATCGCGAACGTCAACTGGAAGGCGACGAACACCGTCGTCGGGATCGTCTGCGCGGCGCCGAAGATCGGCACGGCGTCATTGAGGTTCTGCATGCCGAAGAAGTGCAGATCGCCGAGGAACTGGTTGTCGCCGCTGAAGGCCCAGGTGAATCCGACAACGATCCACGTGACACTCACGATCGCAATGGCGACGAAGTTCTGCATGAGCATCGCCAGCACATGCTTGACCCGGACCATGCCTCCGTAGAAGAACGCCAGCGCCGGCGTCATCAGCAGCACCAGCGACGCCGCGGCGAGGATCCACGCAGTGTTGCCCGAGTCGATCGTTTTGGGCGTGACGTACGGGGTGGCAAGTAGCAGGTGAGACACGTAAGGCTCCCCTAGTCCATAGGGGCGCACCGAAGGCGCGCGCTTGGCGGCAAGGTTGCTTGTCGCGTATTTCGGTAACCGCTCCGGCGTGTTTCGCGCAGGTAACTACGCACCCGATTCGAGGTGCGTCGACGCTGGTTATCCTCTG